>CAYXNI010000166.1:0-5855 GCA_964466285.1 uncultured Planctomycetota bacterium
GGAAAATGAGACTGGGGGGGGGAGTGGGGGCGGGTCGACAGACCCGCTTCCCCCCCCAGGCTCATTTTCAGAGCGTCAACAGTGGTCACGGTGGGGTCGGCGTCGGTGGCGTGACGTCTGAGGCTGCTGGTACCCGGATTTGGGTTGTGCGGCCGTCTTGGAGAGAATGTGACCCCTCAGAATCGCTTCTAAGGGCCTGCGAGGGGTCGGGTCGAGGTTTGATACCCCGGGCTGTGATCGCAGTTTGTCAAGATGGGTAAAAAAACCCGGCCTGGGTAACGTGTCCAGACCGGGCCGAAGAAAGGGGCCGCACGAGTGTGAGCGTTGCGGTCAAGTCACGACGGCCGACATCTGGCCGAGGTTGGCCGACATCTTTCCCGCGAAAGTGAACGTCCGAAAGTTGTAGTGGTACGTGGCGGGTTCGAGTCCCTTGTCGTCGTAAAGTAACCCGCTGAGGGCGGTGAGCGGGATGATGGCTACGCAGTTGCATAGCGCGGGGGCAAACCCGCTGGAGGTCGATCGGAAAATCATGATCCCCCAGGCGTGGTTCAGACCGTACCAGTCGGCCGAGATTTCCACGTGTGCGGCTCCACCTGTGGCGTAGAACGTGTCGAGGTTCGGCAGCGTTCCGATTTCGGTGACCGGGTCCGCTTTCCCCGGGGCGTGCATTTCGGACCATCGGCCGAGATTCGCGCTGATGAATTGGTTGTAGGGCGGAATCTTGGCGGCGGTCGCGCTGGTGGTCCAGGACGCTTTCGCTACGTCGGTCAGGCCGGTCCACGCGGAGGCGAGGAAGGCCATCATGGCTCTGACGGATACTTGCATGGGGCTTTTGGGGTTCGTGGGGATGGTTTTGGTTCGGGCGTACGATCGTCCTTTCCAGGATGAGAACACGGCGGTTCCGCCGAAGCTCCCTCGAGCATCGGCGGAACCGAGTGGGCCACTGAGTTTGACCATGGGGGTTTACGGGGCTGGAGTGCTGATTGGTGATCAGGTCGCGGTGCCGCTGACTTCTCCCTCGTCGGCGCCGAGCAGTCCCTCAGTCGTGAAGAACTTGGCGTCGTAGTAATACGTTCCGGCGTCGAGGTTGCTGTCCGTGTAGACGAGCGCCCCCGTCCCGTCGACCGCGACGATCGCGATACAGTTGGCGCGGGAGGGCGTGAACGTTCCGGTCGGGCTGCGGAAGAGCATGACCCCCCAGACGTTGTTTAACGTCGTGATGGTCATGGTCAGGTCGCAGTAGCTGGGTCCACCGACGGCGGAGGTCAGCGTTGCGACCGGCTGCGTTCCGCTTTCCGCGGCGGGGTACGTCTTGCTGGGCGCTTGGAACTCGCGGTAACGCGAGGCGTTGCGTCCCATGAAGGCGTTGAACGCGCTGATCTGGCTTGCGGCGGCGAGATCGTCCCACGTTCCTTTCGGCGTCGATCCCACTCCGTCCCATGCCTGGGACAGGAACTTCATGATCGCGCGCGTGCTGACTTGGAGCGCGCTTTTGGGGTTCGACGGGACGACGCGCTGCCGCACGTAGGGGCGTCCCTTCCATTTCGAGAACGTGGCGATCTTTCCGATCGTTCCACTGGCTTCAAACGACATCATCGGGCCGAGCACTTTGACCATGGGGGTATCTCCTGTGGTCGGATAACGAGGGACGGGGAAGGCGGTAGCGGGCTCGGGTCGATTGCTGCGGGTTATTGACTGATGGGTCGGATGAATGCGAGGACCGACCCGGGTTCGGCGTAATCGTAGCTATACAGTTCGAGGTCTTGGATGAACGGGACGGGTCGGCCTGGTTGGAAGAAGTTTTCGGCGATGTGGGACGCTCCGCCTTCGTCGTTTCCCAGAATGGCTAGGTAGTTGTCCGTTGGGAAGTAAGGCGCGACAAGTTGGGCCCACGCGAGGGTTGACGGTCCGGCTCCGGTGTTCTCGTAGGTGAAGACCGGTGATCCTGGTTCGTACTGTTGAAGGGTTACGGTTTCATCAATGAGGATAAGGGGTGGAGTCGCCAAGAAGTCTGTCCAGAGGATTCGTAGTGAGCAAACATTGTCCCACCATTTCGGCGGTAGCGGTTTGGAAAGGCAGATCGGCGGCTTGCGGGCCGTCGATCTGCGTCCGGAAAGTTTCGAGCTCATGGCCTGGTCAATGGCAGCGGAGTCGGTCCCCGGGTTCGTACTTGTCGGAGGAGGCTCCTCCGGTCAAGCAACTCATGAGGCTTTGGAGGAACACGGGCAAGGCGGCGAGGACAGCGCCCATGGCGCAATTGAGAAAGTCTGCGCTTGGGGTGAAGTCCAGCGAGGTCTGCGTGTTCTTCGAGGTGATGGTGACTTTGCACATGGCTGGTGTGGTCCTTTCGATCGGGGGGACGGGTTAATTGAACGGGAAAATGAGGCTCATGATGCGGGCGACGTGGCGGATGGGGTTTCCGACGGTCAACTCGGTTGATCCGGCGAAGAGGAGGCTTGTCGCGCAGCGACAAGAGCGTCCGACGATCATGCTCCCGGAGTCTCCCGGGGCTGAGAACTCTGCGGAGTCGCCGGCGAAGATGTCCTGATCTTCGAATGTGGCGACGAAGTCCCCGTAACCGACGGCGACGGAGGCACCGACGGCGACGCATTCCCCGTGGGTGACTCCGGTCGTTCGTCCGGCTTTGCTGACTTTGAGGCCGACGGTCGCGGTCAAGGGGGTGGCTCCCAGGATACCGATTCCTAGGATGGAATTGCTGATCGTGTGTTTTCCGTCGATCCGGGCATCGGCGACGGCGGCGTCAACGTCGTTGACTTCTCCGGGGGTCGGTCCGCACCATCGCGCGAGTCGGGCGATGGCGGGCTGGGAGGTGACGGGCTGGTGGGCTGTGCGTCCGACTCGTTCATCTCCGTCGGCAAGCACGTGCCAATTGCTGAGGAGTCCCCAGCATCTTTGTCCGTTGGGGCCGGTCCAGGAAACGGGAGCGCCCGCTGTTCCGACCCAGTTGGCGCCTTGTGGCTGAATCTGCGTCCCCGCAGATACCGGCTCGTTTTGACAGGTTTGGTGGACATTGGCTGCTCTCGCTTGGGTGACCGGGGCGCGAAGCGTTGAAATGGGTTTTCCGTAGTGACGTATGACCCGCAACGCGGAAAGGCCGGGCGGGCAGTCGAGCGGGTTGAACTTGGCAGCGTCTGAGGAGAGAACGTGGACGGTGGACGGGTTGACCGCATCGTCGTACCAGGCCGCGTGAACGGATGGGTTTTGGCGGACGAGGTCGGTCAAGAGCATTTTTGAGAGGTCCATTGGTTGGGCTCCGGGTGAAGCGGTTACGGGGGGAGTAACGTTGTTCCGGTCTGACGTTCAAGGGTGCGGATGGCGGCGGTGTCTCCTGAAGTATACCAGTGAACGAAGAGGTCGTATCCGTGCATGCAGAGGCAGGCGACGCGAGTCGCTTTGTGCCATTGGTCTTTTTCCTGGCGAGTGAGCGACTGCCATGCGGTTGCGGCGTCGGTAAACTTGGCGCGTTGAATCACCTGTTCGGGGCTCGGGGGCTTGTGGGGCCAGGTCTTGTTGAAGAACGTCACGAGTCCCCGGTGGTTGCGATAGATCGTAGTGGGGCCGAGGTCGCCCCAGATGACGAAACCGAGAACGGTGAACAGGTGGTCAAGACGTTGATGGGCCATTGTGCGGACGGCAACCGCGGACCCCGGCAGAGCCGGGGTCCGCGGCCGAGTCACCCGGTCTCTAAGGGGTAGAACCGTTGGAATTTCGTTTCGGGGCCGACGGAAGACAGTCTGCCGGATTGAATCGCATCCGGTCCGTCACCTCACTCCTGACTGTCGTCAACGGGATTGAGTTCAACGCGCCATCGGATTGGACAGCGACACCCGGGAGTTGCCATATCACGCACATCGCGAGCGGGACGTCTGGGGGCAAGGGTAGGGTGATCTTCGTCAAGTCCGCGGGCTTGCAGAGGATTTCCACTGGGCTGTTGCGTCGACGTTTCGGGCGCAGGGCCTGGAACAGGCACCCCCGAAGGGTCTTGTACGTCTGCAACCAGTCCTGAAACGGCACGGCAGCCTTGGCGGTGCATTCGAAGAGAAAATGATCTCGGGTGGCGGGGTCCATGGCCGAGAGGTAGCAGTGAGCACGGGCGGGGCTCTGATTGGCGCAGGCTTCGCAGTCTGGGCGCTCGCAGGGCACAGTCCGTCCACCCCAGAAGTGAGTGAAGCACACGTGGATCGTTTCTGAAGTGACGATCGCACGCAACGGGCGGTCGGCGGGTGTCCGCTTCAGATCGAAACCGTTGTGCTTGGCGGAAGGCGGCAATTCGTGAGACCAGGTTGGCATAGCTGGGGCTCCGTGGGTCGAGGTGACGGGTTAAGCCTGAAAGGCCTAAGCTCGAAAGGCTCAAAGACACCGCGACCGTCATTAGGTAGCGCGTCGTCGGGGACGGCATCGGATGCAAGGCATAAGGCATCGGCGTCTTTCCTCTCGGGCTGTCGGCGTCCGGCATCCGGCAGCCGGCATAAGGCATGTTTTAGGCTCCTGGCGGGCTCGCTGTCAAGATCAGAAAACGGGGCCGGGGTCTCGGGCCGCGAAGCGGCCGAGACCCCGACCGTAACCCGCTATGCCGTTTGTAGTTATCGCACGGCGGGGAACGGGCGTCAAGTCCGCTTTCCGGGATGGGGGGTAGGGTGGCGATCGGTTTTTAGTGAACATATGTACGTATGTGCTATGTTGTACAGGTAGGCTGCGCTTTTTTGTGGGGCGGATTTCTGGTTGCGGTTTTGCGCGTTTCGGAAACGGAGGCCGCAGCCCCGCCCGAAGGGCGGAGCGTGGCGGGGACGAGACGTCGGCGGCCCTGGTCGGCGTCGGCGCGGCGGGCGGGCGGGCGTGTGGCGGCGGGGAGGGGGGCATTCGGGGTTGTTAACGATTGAGCGTGGTCACAACCAAGAAACGGGCGACCGCACCGTCGGCAATCACGTTCTGAAAAAAAGAAGCGGCTGTTGGTGTTCGATGCGGGGACGCTCGTCGAAAAAAGAAGCGGCGGTTCGCGGACCACGGGAGAGTCGTCGGAAAAAGCGCAGCTTTTTCCGTAAGACTAATCAAAAAAAAAGAAAGCGGAAGTCAATACATCGTCCGTCTTTCTCGACTGAGAAAGACGGAAAAGAGATCAACGGCGGTAGAGGGCTTCGCGAAGAACGGGACACGGATAGCGGCGAAAGTAGACGGAGACGGCAGCGCGGAGACCCTTGGGACAACGATAACAGAGAGGCGAAACACGACCGGGACAACGGCGAGGAACGCGGGTAGGAAGACAACGGCGGAAGAGAGAGACCCAGTGAACATGGACGAGAAGGAGCGGAAGAACCACCCATAACAGGACCGAGACGAGGCAGCGCACGTATAGATGATTCATCGAGTTCTCCTCCTTGCTTCCTCTCGCGTTGACGCTTCAACCCAAGGGAAAACGGCGTGACGAAACAAAGCATCTGCGCGTAGCGGTTTGGACCCGTGGATTTCATGCGCTCCTGGCGCAACTAACCGAGACGGTGCAGATGCGACTTTTGGCACGACGTTTTACCCCTATTCTCGGCGACGTGAGAGGAAGCAAGGAGGAGAACGGGGAAGCGGGCGGGCGCGCTGTTCGGGCGGCTGGTGGGCTGGGACGCAGCGGGTTGTCCGTGCGCGGGCGGGGCGGCGGAGGGGAGGCGGCGGCGGCGGGGCGGCGGGGGCGGCGTGACGGCGTTGGTATCGGGGGCGTATGGGGCGAAGTCTGGGGTCGAGTATGCGGCGGGGGAGTTTTGAACCGGAACGCTGAATTTCGTGAGGGGGGACGGTGCGGCGGCAAGAAGGTATGCGGGCGCGCGTATTTACGCGAAGCGTTGAAG
>CAYXNI010000167.1:0-5814 GCA_964466285.1 uncultured Planctomycetota bacterium
TGATCTTCCCGATGATCTCGTAGCCGCCGAGGGTGGTCTTGCCCGCTTCGCCGCCTGCTCCGTTCGCGGAAGGACCGGCGGGCGCGTTCGGGCCGCCATTGCCTTTGCCCATCCCAAGCAGCCTGGCCAGTTGCTCCGGACTGGATCCCCAGGTCGATGTCGCCATTGGATAGCCCCCTGTAGCCAGTGATCACTCATCAAACCAAGGCCGGTACCCGTCGCCGTCTGGTCTTCCAGACCCATGCTCGCCGAAGCGATCCGGTCACATAACGTCGGCCCTCTAATAGTAGATACGCCGGAACCCCCGGCTACCCCGCCCCCTTCTTCGAAAAAATCTTCAGCAGTTCACCGATCTCCTCGTCTACCTCATCCTCGGTTTCCACAAACAACCGGACATGGAACCGGAGAATCGCCCGGAACCGCTGCTTGAGGGCGCTGACCATGTCCCACGCCTTGCGTTCGGAGTCGATGCCGTACCGCGCGCAGAGATCCGCGACGGCGACCGGCTCTTCGTTCTTGAGAATCGGGTTGAGCGCTCTGGCGCAGAAGACGTCCCAGTGCGTCTGCTTACCCGTTTCGATGCATTCGAGTTCGAGTTTCTTCAGCACTTCGTCCAAGAGTGCAGACGCCCAGGCGTAGTTGAACGTCTCGTCCGGCGTGACGACGTGGTGGGGTTCGGGGACGTCGTCCCAGTTGATCGCATCGAGATGGACGAGCCCGCCGGGCGGCACGCGCTTCGCCCTCCGCCCGGCGCGATTCACGCTTGCGACGTATCGGTCGAGCGCGGTCAGCAGGAATGTCCGGAACCGGCCCTTGGCCGGGTCGGCCCGCTGAATCAGCTCGCGCCCCATCACGACTTCGAGGAAGAAGCCCTGGACGAGGTCCTTTGCCGTTTCGTTGTCGTAACCCTTCCGCCGAAGATAGAAGTAGACCGGTTTCCAGTAGGCGACAAACAAGTCGTTGACAGCGGCCTGGCGGCCGGCCTCGTCGGTCGTTTGCGCGCCCAGGATCTGGGTCCAATGCGTCCGCTGAAACCCGTGATCCGTGCCGCCCATCTCGGTGTCGAGACTATTCCCCATGATCGGATTGTCCCCCGTATTCGTCCGGTCGAGCGAAGGGCTTGGGCCTTTGGGCTTCCGCGTCGCCAGGCAAATGAGACCCAGGAATCCTTCCAAAAACACCACGCTCGTACTTCAAGCCCGCGATCAAGCTACTCTTCCTGCCCCGTGCCGTCAAGATCGCAACCACCGACAATCCGGTGACACTTTCGAAATCTGCGAAATCTGGCGGATACCTCCTCGATCAAAGGCCGGGAAGTGGCGTTCCAACAATAGATACGCAAGAGCCCCCGCTCACCCCCGTCCCTTTTCTCGAGAATATCTCCAGCAGGTCACGAATCTCCTGGCACGCCTTGTACGTTCCTCTGCCCGCCCCATGCCATAACCCTTCCGCGGGCACTGCCGCAACCCGCCCACGGTTCAACTGTGACCGAATCGTCCTCTGCATCCCCTGCCCTCCTCCTCCTTTCCCCAACTTCCGCCGTCGGCTTCTTTCCAAATGCGCATCGGCTTTCCTTGCCCTTTGGACTCCTGCCCACAGCCGAAAGTTCCAGAAATCTTCGGCCGGAAGCCGTGAATATCCCGCCGCCTCGGACTACACAACGATCTTATCACCTCGCCTTCTTCCCGTGTGTAACAGGTTCGTAACAACGGATACGAAATCGCTACGAGAAGGCCACGGCACACGCGAATACATCGGCCGCCGCGAGAACGTGCTCCTGATCGGCACCCTCAGAAACTTCTTCGGCTCAGGAGGATGTCGCCCGACAGAGGATGTCGCCCGGCTTGACAGGTCAGGCGGCGGATGATAGAGTAAGGAAATCAAAGCCGGCTCGCGCGGCATCCCCACAATGTGAGGAAGTGTGTGTTGCGGCAGAATATCAGGAATGTGGCCATCATTGCGCACGTCGACCACGGCAAGACGACACTGGTCGATCAGCTCCTGCGCCAGAGCGGCCAGTTCCGCAAAGGCGAACTGGTCGGAGAATGCATCCTCGACTCGAACCCGCTCGAGCGGGAACGCGGCATCACGATCCTGGCGAAGAACTGTGCCATCGATTACACGGACCGGCGCGGCGAGCGGTTCCACATCAATATCGTCGACACGCCCGGCCACGCCGATTTCAGCGGCGAGGTGGAACGGGTCCTGATGATGGCGGACGGTGTGCTGCTGCTGGTCGACGCGGCGGACGGGGTGATGCCGCAGACGCGGTACGTACTGTCGAAGGCGCTCGCCGCGGGGCTCAAGCCGGTCGTCGTGATCAACAAGATGGACCGGCCGGAGGCCCGGCCGAACGAGGTGCATAACGAGGTGCTGGACCTGCTGGGCGACCTCGGGGCGGACGACAACGCCATGGATTTCCCGACGGTGTACACGTCGGCCAAGGACGGGTGGGCGACGATGGACCCGAAAACAATCCCGGCGCCGGGGACGGGCGACATCCACGCGCTGTTCGACGCGATCATCAAGTATGTTCCCGTGCCGGACCTCGACGCGGACGCGCCCCTGCAGGCGCTTATCACGACGCTGGACTACAGCGACTACGTCGGGCGGATCGGAATCGGGCGGGTGTTCGCCGGCGTGTTGCGCGCCGGGCAGCAGTTGGCGGTCATCGACCGCAACGGGAAGCAGCGGACGGAGAAGGTGGCTCAGGTGTTCCGGTTCGACGGCCTCGGCCGCACGGAGGTCGAGCAGATCGACGTGGGCGACCTGTTCGCGGTCGTCGGGCTGGAGACGGTGGACATCGGCGACACGCTGGCGGACCCGGAGAAGCCGGCCGCTCTGCCGACGGTGCAGGTGGACGAGCCGACGCTTCACATGGCCTTCCGGATCAACGACGGGCCCTTCGCGGGACGGGAAGGGAAGTACGTGACGAGCCGGCAGCTTCGTGAGCGGCTGGAACGCGAGCTTCAGTCGAACGTCGCGCTGCGGGTCGACTTCATGGGCGGGGGCGGCGGGACCGAGGAGTTCGCTGTCTCGGGCCGCGGCCTGCTGCACCTGGGGATCCTGCTGGAGAACATGCGGCGCGAGGGGTACGAACTCACGGTCGGCAAGCCGGAGGTGATCTACCGGTTTGACGGCGGGAAGAAGCTGGAGCCGATCGAACTGCTCGTGCTCGATGTTCCGATGGAGACGGTGGGTGCGGTAATGCAACTGTTGGGCGACCGGCGCGCGGAGACGGTGAAGATGGACACGCGCGGGAACCGCATGCACATGGAGTTCACGGTCCCGGCGCGCGGGCTGATCGGCCTGCGGAGCCGCCTGCTGACGGCGTCCCAGGGCGAGGCGATCATGCATCACCGGTTCGTGGAGTACAGTCCGGTCCGCGGGCCGATTCCGGGCCGGGCGAACGGGGTGATGATCGCCATGGAGACCGGCCGGGTGACAGGGTACGCGCTCGATCAACTTGCGGACCGTGGGACGATGTTCGTGGCACCGGGCGACCAGGTGTACGGCGGGCAGATCGTGGGCGAGCATTGCAAGGATGACGACATCCCGGTCAACGTGGTCCGCATGAAGAAGCTGACGAACATGCGGTCGTCGACGAAGGAGCAGACGGTGACTCTGAAGGCTCCGCGGAGGGTGGGGCTGGAGGCGGCGCTGGAGTACATCGAGCAGGATGAACTGGCGGAGCTGACGCCGCTGTCGGTCCGGCTGCGCAAGCGGCTGCTGACGGATACGGACCGGCGGCGTTTCGCACGAAAGCCGGCGGCGATCTGACAACTCACCGCGGATAAACAGAGATGAACACCGATGCGCGCATGCGTGCGTCCCGCCGGGCCGCCCTTGAGCGGCCAGACACGCTCACCGTCTCAGGGATCATCAGGCCGGGAAATGGCGTGGAAGAGATTCTTCTCGACTCGCCGTTCGGGCGGCTTACGCTTCGGGCGACCGAGCGGGGCATCTGCGAGGTCCGGCTGCCGACAGATGGCAGAAAGCGTTCGCATCAGGCCGCGATACGGGGAGCCGGGAGCGTTTCTTCGCGCGCCGGAGGGTATCTTCGGAGCCTTTGCTCTGAACTCGAACGGTACTTCGATGGTCAGACCGTGCGGTTCTCCGTGCCGCTGGACCTGTCCGCAGGGACGCCGTTTCAGCGGAGCGTGTGGCGGGCCTGCGTCAGGATTCCCCACGGCCAGGTGCGCTCCTACGCGGAGCTGGCGGCGATGGCGGGCTCTGCGCGCGGTGCGCGGGCGGCGGGCGGCGCGATGGCGGCGAATCCGCTCGCCATCGTCGTGCCATGTCACCGGGTGATACGGTCGGATGGGGCCATCGGCGGGTACGGAGGGGGCGCCACGCTCAAGAAAAAGCTGTTGCACCTGGAGAAAGCGCGCCGCCGGTCTACAAGCCCTTGGCCGCCGCTTCCTTGGGCTCTTTGGGCGGCTTCATGACCTTTTTCACGGCGTCCTCGAACGGGGCCCCGCCGAAGTACAGTCCGATGATCTTATCGTAGTCTTGATCGAAGAGGCGGTTCGTCTCGTATTTCCCGCTGAGTTGCAGCACCGTCTCGGCGAGGGCGCGCGGCGGGACGCCGCGGCGGATGTCGCCATAGAACTTCTTCAGCTGGTCGCTCTGCGCTCCCACCGAGATCACAATCTTTGTGATGGACTTGTACATCTGCAGCATGTAAGCAGGATCCTCGCCCTGTCTGACGAGTCCGGCGGCCCACGTCATGAAGTCCTGACGCCGGCGGCCGACCAGCCCGTTGTTGCCGATCTCCCTCGCGAGTTGGACGAGGGGAACGGGCGAAGTGTAGCGGTCGGCCGAGCCGAGGAGTTGTTCCATGTAGAACATGCGCTCGGCGCCGACGTGTTCCTTGAAGATTCCCTGGATGGTGGCCTGCACGTCGGCGAGCGTGGCGCCGCGGACAAGGGCATCGAGCGCCCAGGCGAAGCATTGGAGTTGGTCGTTGGCCGGCAGCCCCTTGCCGCTCTCCGTAAGAAGTTCGACGGCGAGGTGGACGGCAGGCTCGACATCGACGACATAGGCGCGGCGCATGTAAGTTCGCGCGAAGGCGAACGCGTCGTCTGGCGGGATCTTGATCCCCTTCCTGTCGAGCAGCCGCTTCTGGAGTTCGCCCGCGAGCATTCGTTCACTGATGGTAAAGCCAGGGGTGGCGGCGGGCGAGACGGTGGCCGCCAGAAGCAAGCTGAGCAAAATGATTCCGAAGGCAAGGCGCCGCATCTCGGATCTCCTTTCAGGCCGGCCTGAGGGGGAGTACTACTTGGGCCTGGGCTTGCCGACCCGTCTGCCGCGGCAGGGCTTGCGGCCGTGGTTGGCCCTCTTGCTCCGCCAACGCAGCTTGTCTCGTCTGTGATCCTTTGGCATTTACGTTCCTCTATTTATACGTACCACCCGCGCCGGTGTTTTCTTGCGCGGGTTCCACAGGGCACACGGTAACTGATCTGGGGCAAAAAGTCAAGATGATGGAGCCGGTCTGGCTGACACAAAGCGGCGTCGGTCTGCTCGTCCCGAGCAGCCGTACTCCTGCGCAGCAGGAGACCTCCTGCGGAGCAGGAGACAGCCGCACGCACGATATCAAAGTCCGCCTGCGGCGGACATGGGGAGGTGGAGCCATCAAAGGGTTAGGCGTCAGGCACTGTTGCGGTTGTTCTTGTTCCAGCCGTTCTGCCAGGGGGCGCGGAGACGGGTACTCTTGGCGCGGTCGGTCCGCGGGTTCAGCCACACCCGCTCCGGGCCGAGCAGGTCAATGAACCGCCGGCAGAGGTCGTCGGTGACGGTGACGCCCAGCAGCGG
>CAYXNI010000168.1:0-5753 GCA_964466285.1 uncultured Planctomycetota bacterium
GAGCGCCACGCGATCTGGCGGCACGGGGACGGGTCCGTCACCTGGGAGCAGAAGGGGGCGGATTTTCACGGGCGCGTGCTGGAGTGGGCCGTCAAGGACCGCAACGACTGGGAGCGCCTCCGCACGCATCACTTGGACGCGGCCGACCCGGGGCGGTTCCCCGCCGACTGGGCCGACCGGGTCCGGCGATACGCCGCGCGGGACTACCCGCTGCAACTGACGCACGGGGGGGTGTACGGCTTCGCCCGCAACCTGATGGGGGATGAGGCGCTGGCCTACGCGTTCTACGATGACCCCGGCCTCGTGCATGACATCATGGACTCATACACGGACATGGCCATTCAGGTCTGGTCGAAGATGTGCGCCGACGTTGAGTTCGATCTGATCGAATGCTGGGAGGACATGGCCTCCAAGAACGGCTCGATCATCTCGCCGGCCACGTTCCGCGAGTTTATGACGCCCAACTACCAACGCATCGCGCAGTTTGCGAGGCAGAACGGCATCGCGATCATCCTCGTGGATTCGGATGGCAACATCATGGAGCTTACGGATTTGATGCTGGAAGCGGGTGTGACGGCTCTTTACCCCTACGAGGTGCAGGCCGGCAACGACGTGGCGCGGGCGCTGGACCGGTTTCCGACGCTGGGCGTGATCGGCGGCCTCGACAAGCAGGTCATGGCCCGCGGCAAAGCGGCCATTGACAAGGAGATGGAGAAGGCGCGCTGCCTGATTCGGAAAGGGCGGTTCATTCCCGGCCCGGACCATTTCGTGCTGTCCGACGTGACGTTCGCCAACTACCGGTACTTCATGGAGCGGCTGCGGGAGGTGGTGATGGCCACGAGCCCGGGTTCCTGACGCCCGAACGGCACGGAACTGGCCAAGATGTTCGAAATGAGCGGACGTCGGCATTCTGGGGAGATCATACTTATCTCCTGCTCTGTTCTCCTGCAGCCGCCACAGGCAATACGGAGATAAGTATGGTGTTGCGCAATGGCGGTCGCGAGCCGACGGGCCTCGTACATGTTGCTTTCGAGGTACATGTTGCTTTCGAGACGTTGCTTTTGCGAAACACTCCATAAGTGCCGATGCTTCCAGTCTTAACGCTGATTTGCCGCCTGCGCCACGTTGATGACGTCGCTTTTTTGCAACATCAGGCGCCTCGCCGTGTGAGCCGGCCACGATGAGCTTGCTGGCGTTGGGCGGGCTGGCGCTGCTGCGGCGCAAACGCCTCTGAGAAGAACTGGCTGATCCGGCATCCGAACGCCCCGGTCGAAAGATCGGGGCGTTCGGACGTGCGGTTTGCGCCGACGGGAACCGGGATGCTCCACCACGGCGCCTGGTGAACAATCATCTGATTTCTTACTGGCCGTCACGGCAGGGCGAGGCTACTATAAGCCCGGATTTCCCAGATGGACACTGCAGCTCTGCCTATAAATAAGATGTAGTTGGACCCTTTAGAATAGGGGTTTTGTGAGTATCGGGACACGGGAGTCCGGAGAATCCAATGGGTGAAAGCGGAATGGATGCACTTCGGGTCGATTTCGACGGCAGTCTCAAGCTCGGATTTCACGGTTCCAGGATCACTTCGAATGCGGGGTTGCTGGCCTATCGGGAACTCGATGAAGCCCTTGGCACGACCGCCATGGCGGGTGGTCTTCTGCAAGATTGGCGGACGGGCAAGAACGCCCAGCACACGATGGTCGGGCTCCCGGCGGAGGCAGAACCGGCGGCATCGGCGTCCAGAAAACGCTTGAGGTAGCCCGGCGGCAAGATATAATCAGAAACCAGAGGCCCACGGCGGTCGTGGGCAAGAGCGTATCTGGAAGAATCCCCGCGAGACCGGTCATGCGCGAGATCAGGCGGAATCGTCTCGTATCAGTTGCAAGCGTCATCGTTGCCGCGGCAGCATGCATGGGGATGCCACCCTTGGCGGCGCAGGAGGGGAAGACCATGGAATTGAACTGGGATTCGCCGAGCGCGGACTCCAAGGGATCCATGCCGATCGGCAACGGCGACATCGGGCTGAACGTCTGGGTCGAGCCGTCAGGCGACCTCTGCTTCTTCATCGGCAAGACGGATGCCTGGGATGAAAACCAACATCTGCTCAAGCTCGGCAAGGTGCGCGTGAGGCTGGCGCCCGCGCTTATCCAGCCCGGGCAGGCGTTTGAACAAAAGCTCGACCTGGTCACCGGCCGCATTCTGATCCGCTCCGGCGACGCCGAGGTCACCGTGTGGGTGGACGCGAATCATCCGATCATCCAGGTGGATGCGCACTCGCTCAGCGGCCGACCGCTCTCGGCGACGGCGGCGTTTGAGATGTGGCGCAAGGAGAAGCGGCCCCAACCCGGCTGCCTCGGGATTCCCGGGTTCTCCTGGCCGGACACCGTGCTCGCGCCCAAACCCGGCCAGATCGGTTGGTACCACCGCAATGTCGAATCGCCTTGGCTCGCCAACTTGAAGTTGCAGAAAGTGGATGCGATCGCCGCGACGGAGCAGGACCCGATCCTCAATCGCACCTTCGGCGCCATCCTGCGCGGGGAGAACTTCGTTTCCGCGTCGCCGTCCGAGTTGAAGACTGCGAACCCCGCACCGGCGCTCTCGCTGTGCATCCACGTCCTCACGCGCATCACGGACACGCCCGCCGCCTGGCTGGACGGCCTGGAGGCGCAGGCGGATCGCATCGAGAAAATGTCCGTGAACGCCCGCCGGACGGCGCACGCCGCCTGGTGGAAAGAGTTCTGGAATCGGAGTTGGATTTTTGTCAGCAAGGCCGAGAATGCCAGGCTCACGCTGCCCGTGAACGGCCATCCGTGGCGCCTGGGCATGGATTCCAACGGCGCCAACCGGTTTCGTGGCGAAATCGCCGGGGCGCAGGTTGCCGGACGTGCGTTCGACGCCGCGGAGATCGCCGCGCTGGCCGCCGCCCCGCGTCCCGTTGCCGGCACCGCAATCCAGGGCGCGGACTCCGCACTGACAAACGCCTGCACGTTGGCCGCCTGGATCAAGCCCGCGGGGGGCGAGACGGGACGCATCCTCGACAAATGCACCGCCGGCTGCCCCGACGGCTTTACCTTCGACGCGCAAGCGGACATGTCCCTGCGTTCGATTGTCGGCGAACGCACCCTTGTCATCCCCAATTGCCTAAAGGCCGATGAGTGGCAGCATGTCGCCGTGACCCTTGACGCTGACGGGCGCCAGACGCTCTACCTCAACGGCAAACTGCTGCGGCAAGACCGGGACCCGGACGCCGGCCTCTTGTCATCGGCGCAGCGCCTCACCCGCGCCTACGCGCTCCAGCGCTGGATCAACGCTTGCGGTGGCCGTGGCGCCTATCCCATCAAGTTCAACGGTTCGATTTTCACGGTGGATCACTGCGAAGCGGAAAACAACTTCGACGCCGACTTCCGGAGATGGGGTGGTTCTTACTGGTTCCAGAACACTCGCCTCGCGTATTGGTCCATGCTTGAGGCCGGCGACTTCGATTTGATGCGCCCATTTTTCGATTTCTACATGAAAGCGCTCCCCGCCCGCAAACTGGCCACGAAAAACTACTACGGGCATGACGGTGCGTTCTTCCCCGAGACCCTAACCATCTGGGGTAATTATAACGACGCGGAGTACGGTCTCAACCGCAATGACATGCCCGATGGCATGGTCGCCAATCCCTACATCCGCCGCTACTGGCAGAACGGCCTCGAAATTATCGTCATGATGCTCGACTACCATGCCCACACGCAAGACACCGCCTTCCGCGACCACACGCTGCTGCCGTTCGCCCGCGAGACCATCACCTTCTTCGACCAGCACTGGAAGCGCGGCGCCGACGGTAAGATCTTGTTCGATCCCGCGCAGTCACTCGAAACCTGGTTCACCGCCAGGAACCCGCTGCCGGAGATCGCCGGCTTGCGTTACATCATTCCGCGCCTGCTCGACCTGCCCTTCACCGAGGCCGAAAAGGCCACCTGGCGCAAGACCCTCGCCGACCTGCCGCCCGTGCCGACGCACAAGGACGCCAAAGGTGCGCTCCGGCTGGCGCCTGCCGAGACGTACGGCAACAAGAGCAATTCCGAGAACCCCGAGCTTTACGCCGTGTTCCCTTACCGTCTTTACACGCTCGCCACCGGGCCGGAGCCGCTCGCCATCGCCGAAGCTACCTGGAACTGCCGCCTCCATCCGGAAAACCGTGGCTGGCAGCAGAACTCCATCCAGGCTGCATTCCTCGGTCATGCCGCCGAAGCGCGCAACTACTTGCTCGACAGCAGCGCCCCCAACAGCACCGCGCCCGGCTTCCGCTTCCCCGCCATCTGGGGGCCTAACTATGACTGGATGCCCGACCAGGACCACGGCACTGTCATGATGTCCGCCCTCCAGCGTATGCTGGTGCAGTATGAAGGCAGGCGCATCCTGCTGCTCCCCGCCTGGCCGAAGGACTGGAACACCTCGTTCAAGCTGCACGCGCCGGAAAACACCACCATCGCCGGTCGCGTCGAAGACGGCAAGTTGCTGGACTTGAAGGTGGTGCCGGAATCCCGCCGCAAGGACGTCGAGATTCTTGCGCCCCAGTAACAAAAGAACAGCAGGCTCTCTTTGCAAACAAATTAAGAGAATCATCCGTGAAACGAATCAAATGCATGGTGTTAGGCGCGGCGGTGTGCGGCGCGGGAATTGTTGCGTCGGCGACTGCTTTCGCTGCGCCAACGGAATTGGGGCATTGCAAATGAAATCAAGGTTCCTATTAGTCATGGGTGTCACCGTTGCCGCGGCGCTGGGCGTTGCTGCGGCAGGTTGCGCGCAGATGTCGCACCCGGCGGCGCAGGAGGGAAAGACTATGGAATTGAACTGGGAGTTTCTGAAGAGTTTCGTTCCGGCATACAACCGCGTATGGACCGCTTCCCCGCACGTGGCCACAGAGGACACCGTCTATGCGCCTGTCATGGGCAACGGGAACATGAGCGTCTGCCTCAGCGGCGACAACGATACCCAGGTGTACTACATGCGGACCGCGGATTTCTGGACGGACGACGGCGAGAGCGACGGCCGGTATCACGACAACAACTTGGGCCCGGCCACCGGCGACTTCCTCGTGCGCGAAATCCCGTCGGGTTGTCTGCGGATCGGCGTGGCGAAGCAGGATGCGCCGCCATCGCCGCCCGGCCAAGCCGTCGGCTACCGACAGGAAGAGGACATTCTGGATGCGGAGACCAGGTCTTCACTCCCGTTCGCTGGGTACGGGCTGCAGGTCCGTTCCTGGGTGGCAGCCACGGAGGACACGATGGTGGTTGAACTGTCGTGCGGCAGGCGGGTCAAGGTACAGGTTGAGTTGAATGCCGACGTGCTCGACCGCGTGGCCGACTATCCCACAGCAGCCGGTATGGACGGCAATATGATCTGGTTGACCCGCGAGACGAACAACCGGCAGGGCGCCCGGTGGATCTCGCGGAACGCGTATGCCGCCAGAATCCTTGGCGCGGGTCCCGTCACCTATGAGGCGGTTGGCAAAGACCGCGCCCGGGCCACCTTCGAAATCCCCTCCAACGCCACCGTCACGGTTGTCGCCTGCCTGGACGGCGGGAAGAACGCCACGAAACATCTGTCAGCCGCCAAAGCACGGGTGAGTAAGTTCACCGCGAAGAGCATCGCGCGTTTGAAGGAAAGCCACCGGAACTGGTGGAAGACCCAGTGGTGGTCGAAAGGGTATGTCAGGACCTACGACGACGCAATGGACGGGTACTACTTCCGCTGCCTGTACTGGC
>CAYXNI010000169.1:0-5745 GCA_964466285.1 uncultured Planctomycetota bacterium
GGCGGCGACGGTCCGCAGGTGCGGGGCGAGGGCGTCGGGCCCGACGTATCCCTGAACGGCGGAGAGTATGCGGCCGTTGGGGCTGACGACGACGATGAGCGGCACGCCTTCGACGTTGAACTCGAGCGCGGCCCGCTGGCCGTCGGGATCGTCCACGTCGAGCTTGACGGGGATGAACGTGGGGAGCAGTTCGCGCACGCGGGAGTCGGCCCAAGTGTCGTCCATGCGGCGGCAGTTTCCGCACCAGGCCGCGTGGAAGTAGAGCAGCAGGGGCTTTTGCTGCTCGTCGCTCAGGACTCGGCCCGCCTTCAGCGAAGCCTGCCAGACCGGCTCGGGCGCAGCCTCCCCGCCCCACGCCGACGCTGCGGACAGCGCGATCGCCAGCAACGCAAGAGGAACAGTCGGCCCCGTTCTCATGGCACACCTTCTCAATGCAGGAGAGCGTACGCCAGGACGTTGACGTTTATCTCCAGCGAGTTGCGCACCTCATTGCCGCCGCAGCAGCAGCAGCCGGAGGTGTGCGCCGTGTCGTTCAGGCCCTGGGGCGAGTAGATCATCACGATCTTGCCGTCGATCTCGAGCCCTTCGAGCAGGACCTTTCCGGCGGTCGCGCTCTTGAGGTGGATCTGAGTGACGTTGAAGACCGTGCGGAAGATGGGATGGGTCATCGCGATGGGCTTCATCTCGCGGCCGGGGAAGATCCGCTTGATCTCGCGGCGGAACGCGCGGTCCCACTCGATCGAGGAGCACCCGGCGGACGCGAGCAGGAAGCCGCCGCGCGACAGGTAGTCCTTGAGCTTGTCGCGTTCGCCCTGCGAGAGCACGAAGTCGTTCTCGCCGGTCATGATGGTGAAGGGGAACTCGTAGAGGTCGTCGCCGTCGAGCTTGACCGCCTTGAAGGTGCGCTCGGTGCGGATCGAGGTTTCCTTCTCCACGCGGCGGAGGAACTCGTCCGAGAAGCACTTGGAGGTGCGGTCGCGTGCGTAGATCAGGTTGCCGCACTGGACGATGCCCTCCTTGGCGGAGGCGGCGCCGGCGGCCAGGACGAGGATAATCGCGGCCGCGAGGGCCGGCCGGCTCGCGTTCATCAGCAGATTGCTCATTTCTGCGGCTCCTGCGTGACTCGCTTGAAATAGTCGATGAGCTGTTCCCGGTATCTCTCAGGGAACGGTTCGTTGGGGTCGAACTTGAAGCGGAGGCTGCGTGGCTGAACGCCCTGGGGCGTCTCGCGGACGACGTGCTCGATCTGAGACGTGGCGGCGTCGCGGCCGGGCCCGTGGCCCTGGGTTCCGCCCATCGAGCCGCCGGTCACGGCAGGTCCCGCGAGGTCCGAGTTGGCGGCGGTCGGCATGTTCATCGAGTAGCCCGACTGCCCTGCCGCTCCGAATCCCGCGCGGCCCGGGCCGAGGCCCATGCCCTTCATCAACTGTTCGAGCGAGGTCTTCATGACGACGGGCCGGAACCCCCGGCACATGCCGGTTCCGGCGGCCAGGCCGCCGCCGTCGCACACGGTGATGAGACTGCGGAGCTTTTCGTACGCGGTCTTGGCGGCGGTGTGTGCGGGGCCGCTCCTGCCGGCTTCGCACGCCGTGCGGCAGTCGGCCATGTCCGCCTGCGGGTTGAGCTTTTTAAGCTCGTCGAGGAACTTTTGCATGCTCTCCTTCAGCTCGGCGAGGTCCTCGGGGAGTTGTGCGCTCTGGCGCTCGATGGCTTCGACGAACTTCCGCAGCCGCTCCTCGATGGCTTTCTGCTCCTCGGCGTATGGCTTGAGTTCGGCCACGGGGACGGTCCGGGCCTTGAGCGGGGCCAGCCGGCGCTCGAGGAGGCTCTGCGCCTTCACGATCTCGAGGAACTCGTTCTCCAGAGCCTTCGCCTCCGCCGCCTGGACGAGGTCGTTTACCTGGTCGACGATGCCGTCGGTCGGGGCCCCCTGCTCGGCGACGAGCCGGCCGATGAACTCCTGCATCTCCTTGTCGGACGCCTTGTCGTCCATCATCTTGACCAGTTGCCGCAGCTGGCGGCCCATCGGGCGGAGTTGGTCCTGGAACTCTTTCTCGATGTCGTAGAGCGGCTCGGCGTCGAGGTACTTCCCGAGCATGTTGTCGAGGTCGCGGGCATCTGCGGCGAGTCGCAGGCGCGCCTCCGCCGCCCTGGCCTCGTTCTCCTCCTTCACCGCCTTCTCGAGCTCCTTCGCGTCTTCGGCCAGGCGGCCGAGCTTCTGCTGGATGGCCGCGTAGCGTTCCTGGAACTCTTCGAGCCGGGCGCGGCTGCGCTGGAGTTCCATGTAGTCCTCTTCGGAGATGACCCTGATGCAGTACACGTCTGTGGCGCTTATGCCGACGCCGGAGGGGTTGTAATCGCGGGCCTCGGCGAGGTACTCGATCTCGTCGCCCACGCGCACGCCCAGTGCGGCCATGTCGAACGCACCGGCCTGCGAGCTGTCCGTGACGTACGCCTGTTCCACCGGCAGGGCGCACACCGTCTCGCGGAAGTTCTTGAGGGAGCGGAACAGCCTCAGGTCCTTGAGGCCGTAGTCGTCGTGGGCCAGGATGCGGAAGAGCACCTTGCTCTTGGGCGTGGCCAGGACCAGCGGTTTCGGATGCTCGAAGATGATCTCGGGCTTGTTGTCCGGGAAGGCCTCCTGGTAGAACGTGAACTCCTCGCGGCTCCGGTTGCCATCGACGTCGACGAGGGCGAGCTTGAGCTGCGCGGAGCAGTTGACCTGCCAGGTAAGGCCGACGGAGTGTGTGGCGGATTTCCGCGTGGCTTTGACCTCGGCGGGCGCTTCACGGCCCTCGACCGGCTGGATGCTCAGGACGCCGTCCGAGAGCGGTCGGTTCGAGAATGCGGTGAGTTCGATGCGCGAGCCCTTGAGCGCGCGCACCGGCTTCTGCCCGACGAGGAAGCTCTGCGGGCTTTGCAGGGTGTAGTCCGGCGGGATGATCGTGATCTTGAGCGAGACGATCTTGGGGGTGAGGATGAGGTCGAGACGCTGCCATCGGCTGCGCGCCTGGCCGGCGGCGAACCAGAACTTGAGCGGCCGCGTCACCTTCTCGATTCGCTGGGTGAACGTGTTCGCCTCGGACCCGTTTGCCTCGGACCCGTTCGCCTCGGACCCGTTCGCCTCGGACCCGTTCGCCTCGGACCCGTTCGCCTCGAACGCCTGCGGCCCGGCCCGGAAGCAGGGCGACTGCCGGACGCTCGTCTCGTCCTCCGTGACCAGGCGGACCTCTTCCGGGCTTCCGCCGCCGATGGTGACCTTGACTTCGATGTCGTCGCCGTAGGCGACGCGGGCGGGGTCGGGGCTGACGGTGAAGGTCAGGTGCGAGTACGGCGGGTGGTCGGCGTAAGGCTCGAAGTATCTGGGGAAGATGGACCAGCCGCCCCAGATGGCGAGGACGAGCGCCGAGACGGCGGCCGCCGCAAGGTACTGGCACTGGCGCGCGAAGAGCCGGACCGGGAAGACGTGGCGGGGCTTCAGGCGGCTCACCGCTTCCACGGCCTGATTGATGTGGTGGGCGGCGAGGGCCGCTTCGGTGGGCGTGCGCCCGGCGTCGGGCTTCGACTCCAGCTGCCACGCGGTGAGGACCGCGTGTTGAGCGGAGGCGAGGTGCCGGTCCACGCACAGGGCCACGTGATCGCAGGAGATGAGCAGGACGTCTATCAGCTTGGCGATCAGGTACGCGCCGGTGATGGCGGCAGCGGCGAGCGCGATGCCCAGCCGCGTGCGGCCGGGGAACGCCGCGAGCCGGTCGGCCCAGACCATGCCGAGGAGCAGGACCGAGGCCAGGCCGATCGTGCGGGCGAGTGCGCCGAGCAGGCGCAGGCGGCGGTACCGCCGGTGGAAGCGCGTGAGAACCGGCTTGATCATAGGAGCCCCTTCCTTCTCCGCCAGGTCCACTCGACGGCGACGCACGCGGCGGCGGCGAGCAGGAACCAGGCCGAGTCCCAGGCCAGCCGCCACTCTTTGCGCTCGCGCGCCGAGGGCGAGTAGTCCTTCTCCAGTTCGGCGATCACTCCGTTGATCTCGTCCGGCCGCACGAGTTTCGCCCCGGTCTGACGGGCGAGCGAGTCGAGGTACTCAGGGTCGGCGCTAAGCTCGGTGGTTTCGCTGGCCCGCGGCTTGACCGTGAGGGCGATGGTCATCTTGTCGAACGCCGTGTCGCCGTCGAAGAGTTTTGCCTCGTAGTGCCTGGCCTCGACTGCTTCGGGGGTTTCGAGGAAGCACAGAGCGTGCCAGACGTTGGCGTTGGCGCGGCTGGGGGTGGGGATGAGCGTCTGGACGACCTCGGTCCCGTCGTAGACCCGGATCGCGAGCTGCGGGGGCGGGCCGGCCTGGAAACGCCGCATCACCGTGAACTGTACCGGTTGCCCGGGCCTGAAGACGAGGCCGGACGAGCGGAACGAGATGTTCTGGCCGGGCAGGAAGTCGGACCGCAGGGCCATCCAGCGGATCAACTGGCCCCAGAACGTCGGGTAAAAGCCCTGGTACTGCTTGAGGCGTGGCGGCAGGAAGTCCCACCGCCAGAGCCCCTCGGCGTTGACGGTCGCCACGACGCCTTTTCCCATTTTGCGGACGACGACGGCCGGGATCTCTTCCGCGCCGGAGACCGTGTACGCGAGAACCTCGGCGAAGCTCTTGAGGCGCTCGACCTGGTGGCGGGGGGAGACTGGGGGCAGTATGCGCATGGCCTCGGCGAGCGGCTGCTGAGGTGTGTTCTGGAAGAGGAGGAGCTGGACGCCGAGCTCGGTAGGCTTCATCTCGCGGCCTCTGGCCGATTCGCTCTGTGCGGCGAGCGGGTTGCCCCACACGATGGGCTCGAGCTTGGCGAGTTGCGGGAACTCGCCGGCGGACGGCTTGCCGCGTGCGAAGAGGAGTGCGCCGCCGTGGTCGTAGAGGTAGCTTTCGAGCAGGGTGGCGTGGCGCGGCTCGATGAGGAACCGCACGTCCTGGCCGAGGATCACCACGTTATATTTCTGGAGCTCCTCGATGGTCTCGGGGAACCGGAGCGACTCGGTGTCCGCCGCGGCCGCGCTGTCGACCTTGCCGATCTCGAACGCCTTGCCCCGGGTGAGCATGAAGATGGATTTGATGTCGACGCTCTCGTCCTTCTGGAGGAATTGGACGAGGTACTTGGTCTCCCAGTACGGGTTGCCTTCGACGAGCAGAATCCTGATCTTCTCCTTGAGGGTGATGACGTCGGTCTGGTCGCGGTTGTTCTGCTTGTTGAACTCCTCGTCGAGCGGGTCGGTCACGATCGCGTAGCGGTAGAAGCCGGCGTCGTCGTTCTTGACGCTGAACGTGACGGTCTGCTTGCCGGTGTCAGAGACGTCGGCCGGCCGGGTGTCCAGCACCTGGTCGGGCCGGCCGTCCTGGCCGGTCTGGACGAGCCGGACGGTGATGCGGTGCGGGCTGAGCGACTCCCAGGTCAGCTCGGCGCTGATGTTGATGGGGTGGCCGACGAACGACACCTTGCGGCCCTCGGCGATGCGAACGGCGAGGTCTTTGACCGCGACGTTGCCGCCCAGGACGAGCGGGTAGATCTTCGCGCGGCGGGCGCTGGCGGTCGCCAGGGCGCTTTTGACCTCAGCCTCGACCGTCTGAACGCCGTCGGACATTACGAACACGGCCGAGACGCGCTGGCTGGACGGGAAGCTGCGGAACATGTCCGTCAGGGCGCCGGGGATGTTGGTGGCGGCGCCGTCGGGCCGGGCCGCGTTCACCTGTGCGGCGGGGATCTCCTG
>CAYXNI010000170.1:0-5696 GCA_964466285.1 uncultured Planctomycetota bacterium
TGCCGCCGGCGGAGGCTTTGCCGATCATGGCCTCGGCCTCGACGGGCGAGTACTGGAGCTGGCCGACGAGGACCTGCATGGTTTCGGACCGGACGTCCGGCTCGAGCGCTCCGGCGCCGGCGGCTTCGAGCGGCTCGCCCTCGCGCATCAGGGCGAACTTCTGGCACTTGCCGCGGAGCTCGGCCACGATCTTCTCCGCGCTGCGCCGGCCGACCTGGGGCAGCTCGGACAGGGCGGAGTATTCGCCGTTCTCGATGGCGAGCGCGAACCGCCGGGTGGGGATAGTCAGCGACCGGAGTGCCTTCTTGGGGCCGAAGCCCTTGACGCTGGTGAGCAGGCGGAAGAACTCGCGGTCCATCGGATCGACGAAACCGAGGAGGCGGGGGATCATGGCCGCGCCGATCCCGCCGCCCTCGATATACTCGATCGTGTGGAGCGTCAGCTCGGTCCCTTCGGCTCCGTGCTGCCGGAGCCGGAGGGCGAGGCCGCTGGGCACGAGGACTTCGTAGCCGAAGCCGCCCACGGTCAGCGTCACGGAGCTTTCACTGATCTCGGAAACCGTGCCCGTCACTCTTACGATCACGTGCGACTCCGGAGAGATGAAATCCCAAATCCCAGGCACCACTGGCCAAGGAAATCCCAAATTCGAAATCTCAAATCCCAAACAAATGTCAAGCTCGAATATCCCAAATCCCAAACGCCGACGCGCAACATCCGGTCGAACCCGGTACACGTGCGGCGCCGTCTATTCCGCATTCCGCACCCCACATTCCGCACGCCCATGCTCCCGCGCTTCCATGCACACATGCTCCCACGCACCCACGCTCCCATGCACACATGCTCCCATGCACCCATGCTCCCATGCAACCTCATCATCTTCTGCCGAAGTGAACGGGCTTCGAGGCGGCGTTGAGGTGGCACAGTGCCACGGCCAGTGCGTCGGCCACGTCGGGCGGCTCGGGCGGGTGCGAGAGGCCGAGCATCGCGGCGATCATCCGCTGGACCTGGCCCTTGCCCGCGTGGCCGTTGCCGGTCAGCGATTTCTTGATCATGGTGGCCGAGTAGCTGGCGACCGGTATGCCGTACTTTGCCGCGGCCAACATGATAGCGCCGCGGGCGTGGCCCATGAGGATGGCAGTGCGCGGGTGCGCGTAGTGCGCGTATAACTGCTCGACCGCCGCGACCTCGGGCTTCAACTCTTCCAGCACCGCCAGGATGTCATCGTAAATGCACCGGACGCGGGCGGGCATTTCGTCGCGCTCGCTGGTGGAGCAGACGCCGGCCTCGACGAGCGAGAAGCTGCTGCCGCTGCCCTCGACGATCCCGTAGCCGGTGGTCTTGAGGCCGGGGTCGATGCCAACGACTCGCACGGGAATCTCCGAAGCAACGGCCGCAGAAGGTGAACCGCGAGCATTCTGGTGCCAGAGGTGGGAGTCGAACCCACACGGTCGGGTAAGGACCTCCGGATTTTGAATCCGGCGCGTCTGCCAGTTCCGCCACTCTGGCCGGTCGGCAGGGATAGTCTGCCACGGATTGCCTTCGGTTGTCAAGCACCATCAAAGCTTCATGTGCGTCATCGACTCGGCCGCACACGGGCGTGGCCGTTAAAAGCAGGTGCATGCCGGGGCGCCCGAGCAGGGGAAGTATGAGCGTGCGAAGCGGGTGTGGCCGTCAAGATGTGGGTGGAAGATGTGGCACCGAAGCAGGGGGAGGTATCAGGCTGCTTGCGCAACTGCGGAGGCACATGGTCCCACGGAGTCTGCCTGGAGCGCTGGCGGCTCACCGGGGGAGTGTGCGTCTGTGCGCACAGACGCACACTCCCCACAGGTCGCCCAATTCCGCCCACTGCCTCGCAGTAGCTGATCTTGCTGCTAGTTTGGCTCAACCCGACGCCGCCCATAGTGGTTCGCCTGGCTCATTGGGGCAATTCGATTGTGAATCGCAACTGCAATTGATGAGGCGCCCGGCAGCGGTTTGTAGGGGCACGGCACTGCCGTGCCCTCTTCCACACAACCCACGTGGTTAGGGCACGACGGTGTCGTGCCCCTACACGAAGACACCCGGCCGGCAGGCCGACGAATTGGCTGCGTTGGGGCTGGTTGAGTCATGTGGATACCCAACTGCTGCTATGCATGACCCCGTTAATACATCCCGCTGCCAACTCACACATATGGACACTTCTTTTCACCTGCTTTTTCCGGCCACACCCCCGCACAATCTTTCTTGACCGGGGGCAGCCTGTGTGTTAAGGTATGACCACTCAACGAACGGGCCGGGGAGAATGAAAAAGGAGGTGGCATGGGTAAGCTTGAGAATGTCGTCAAGTCAGAGATCATCCGGCTGACCAAGAAGGAGTTGCGGGCGGTCGTGACACCGCTTGCGCGCAACGTGAGGCGGCTGAAGCGTACCGTCTCGCACCTGACCAAAGCCGCTGCCCGGCTGGAGAAGACGGCCGCCGAATGGACGGCGAAGATGCGGGCAGAGAAGCAGGAGCTTCGGGCTCCGGAGGCAGAGGTCAAGGTGGCTCGGTTCTCGCCCGCCCTGATCCGCAAGCTCAGGACCCGGCTCGGCCTGTCCCAGGCGGAGCTGGCGACGCTGACGGGTGTCAGCGGGGTGGCCGTGTGGTCGTGGGAGAGCGGGCGGACCCGGCCCACGGCTGGCAACCGGGCGGCGCTGGTGGCGGTCCGCAAGCTTGGCAAGCGCGAGGCGAAGCGCCTCGTCGCTGAGAAAGCGGAAGCGGCCCCGGCTCCGAAGGCCAGGCCCGCCAAGCGGCGTCGGCGTGCGAAGAGAAGGGCCCGCTAGGCGGGCACCCGCTAAGCGGTCTTCCACAACCGAGAGCTCGCAACGCTGTTGCTGCAATCGGCCGGAATGGAGGTGCCGGCGGCCAACAGGACGCCTGTGGATTTGCAGGGGCGGCCGGCGGCTACATCTGCGGGGCCCGCTGATCCAGGCGGAAGAATACCTGAGAAAGCCGGGAACCTTCCGGCGGGGAGAAACGTCAAAGCCAATGGCTGGGGTCTGCGAGTTCTCTGAAAGGAGGAGACTATGTGCCGGGTCATGCGAACTGGGGCGGTTGCGTTGGCTCTCGTTGCAGTGTCGGTTGCTTCCGCCGGGCCGGCTTACGCGGCCGGGGCGCCGGGGGACGTGAAGAGTGTTGTCGCGGGGAGTAATGAGTTCGCGCTCGACCTCTACGGCAAGCTGAGCGCTCAAGAGGGCAATCTGTTCTTCTCCCCCTTCAGCATTTCGACCGCGCTGGCGATGACGAGTGCCGGCGCGCGGGGCAACACCGAGTTTGAGATGGCTCAAGCCCTGCGCCTCATCGTCGAGGAGGCTGATCGCAGAGAGGCGGGCGCGAAGCGGCCGATGCGTCGCGAGGCCGTCGCTTCCGCCTTCGGGCAGTTGCTCGGCGACCTCAACGCCGGCGGGGAAAAAGGCTCGTACCAGCTCAGCGTCGCTAACGCGCTCTGGGCGCAGAAGGACTACAAGTTCCTCGATGACTTCACGAACCTGGTCACGAAGAACTACGACGCGGCGGTGAACAACATGGATTTCGCGGGCGCGGCCGAAGAGGCCCGCCATACGATCAACGCGTGGGTCGAGAAGCAGACCCGCGACAAGATCAAGGAACTCCTGAAGCCCGGTGTCGTCAACGCCGACACGCGGCTCGTCCTGACCAACGCGATCTACTTCAAGGGCGACTGGCGGCTTCAGTTCAAGAAGGATCAGACCCGGGACGAGCCGTTCACGCTTGCCGCCGGGGCGAAGGCCGACGTCCCGATGATGCAGCAGAAGGACAAGTTCAAGTACATGGAAGGGGACGGGTTTCAGGCACTCGAACTGCCGTACGCCGGAGGGGAGCTGGCGATGGTCGTGCTGCTGCCCCGGAAGGCCGACGGGATTGGCGCACTGGAGAAGGCGCTGACTCTGAAGAACCTGTCCGCGTGGCTGACGCAGCTTCACCAGCAGGAGGCAACGGTCTTCCTGCCGAAGTTCAAGATGACGTCGGAGTTCAAGCTGAACGACGCGCTCACCGCGCTGGGGATGAAGGACGCGTTCGTGCCGGACAAGGCGAACTTTTCGGGGATGGACGGCACGGAGAACCTCTTCATCTCGGCCGTGGTGCACAAGGCGTTCGTTTACGTGAACGAGGCAGGGACCGAGGCGGCGGCCGCGACGGGCGTCGTGATCGGCGTCACGAGCATGCCGCGGGAGCCGGTCGTCTTCCGCGCGGACCATCCGTTCGTCTTTCTTATCCGCGACGCGAAGACCGGCAGCATCCTGTTCCTCGGCCGGGTGATGAATCCGAAGGCGTGAAGGCGTGACGCGGCGTCGCGCGACATGAAAAAGGCCCGGGGCTTTGCAGCTCCGGGCCTTTCTTGTTCAGCTTGGCCTGCTCAGCCGCCCCAGGTGGGGGTGGCGGCTAGAGGGTTGGTACCGGATCAGGAGGAGGTGTGACCGCGACCGCCTCCACCCATTCGAGCGTCCGGTCGCTCGTGGCCACGTTGTTCCCCGTGTTGGATTCCAGGATGACCCCGCCCGGATTGATGTGGGCGAAGAGGTAGTAGAAGCCGGCCGCCAACTCCGGAGCCGGGATGCTTGGCAGCTTGTACTTCTTGGTCGCGCCGGGGGCCAGCGGCTTCTTGATTTTGATGTTCACGGAAGCGCTCTGGAGCTTCGTCGCAGTTGCCGGGTCAAAGGTCATGTCGGTCCACGCATACACGTCAACCGTCACAAAGCCGCTTACGGCGGTGGTTCCCTGATTTGTGAGCATAAGAGTAACCCGTTTCATCTTCAGTGTCTTGGTCTTGCCGCTGGGGGTCTCGACCTGCCCGGGACGCACGACCCGTTTCATCTTGGACAGATCCAGTGTCCCCGTCAGGTCGGGTCCGCCGGTGGTGTCCTCGGCGACGTTCACCTTCACCTGCACGGCGGGTGTAGAGGCGTCCTGGCCATCCCATGCCACGATGGTGAACGCGTTCTGCATCCCAAACACGTCAGCTGCGGGCGTCCACACCCAGGGGCTGTCGCCACTGCCACTGGTCAGAAGCGTCGTGCCGGGTGTCACGGCGACGCCGTCCTGCGTAAGCGTCCCGCTCGACACCGCCTCCACGCGGAAAGAGATAATATCCAGTGGATCGACATCCGCCTCGTTGGCCGCGGCGGCCAGCATGGCGTAGGTAATCACCAAAGACTGATTTTCCACGCCTGCAAGAGGGGTGACCGTAGTCAACGTCGGCGGGTCGTTCACCGGCAGTACGTTGATCTGAACCTGAACCGGCGGGCTGGACGTCGCGGTGTTCGCGGTTGGGTCTAACACGTGGCCTATGGGCAGTGTCCAGGCGACGACAGTGAATGCGTCGATTACGTCGCTGGTGTCTTCGTCCGGAGTCCACACCAGCGTGTCGCCCGACGAGAACAGTGTCCGGCCTGGGACGACCGCCACGCCGCCTTTGGTCAGTGTGCCGTTCGTCACGGACTCGATCCTGAAACTGATGACATCGCCTTCGGGGTCCGCCTCGTTCGCAGCAACCGCCAGCGCCGCATACGTGATCGTGAAGGCGGCGTCTTCGTTAGCGCCCTGCAAGATCTCCACATAGGTCAGCGTCGGCTTGTAGTTCTGATAGGCGAAGTTGAGGTTCGCGCCGGTATAGTCGAAGTAGGCCACCGCGACGGTGCCGTCGTTTCGCAAGTCGATC
>CAYXNI010000171.1:0-5675 GCA_964466285.1 uncultured Planctomycetota bacterium
AAGCTCCGAGTGGAAAAATCCAGCATCACCGAGGTGAACTGTGCCTTGACGCATTCCTTCACCATTTCCAGGGAATCCCCGTGGTCCAGGTGGAGGGCCGCCTTCACTTTATATTTCGCCAGAAGGGCGCGGGCCACGGCGGCGTTGGAGGCGGGCCCTAGCAACGGGAATTCTCCGGGGCCGGCCATCAGGATCACCGGGGACCTGAGCCGCTGGCAGATTTCCAGAATGGTTTCCATGACCTCGGCGTTCCATGCGCAGAAGGAGGGAACGGCATAGCGGTGCTTCATGGCATGCGCCATCAGTGTTTTCATCGGTAGAAACTTCATGTTAGCGCCTTTTGTCAGTGAATCGATCTCAGCGGATAGATCTCCAGGCGGCTGAATGTCACGTCGCCTCCCTCCACGCGTATCTCCATCGGTGATTTGTCGCCCAGTTTCCGATAGTCGCGGCCCTTGATGATGTAACTCTCTCCGCCGCCGCTGACAACCTCCACGGATGGAATGTCCAGCAGGATGTGCAGTGTGACACGCCCGTCCTTCGGACTCTGCCGGACCTTCTCCCCGTTGACCTCGAGTTCCTGACTTTGAGCCGTCCAACTGACGTTGAGCTCCGCGCCGGCGAGGCTGACTCGCGAAGTGCTTCCGGTAGTGAACTCCGCGATTATCTCCGCCGGCTGGGAAATGTCGCCAACCTTGAGCGGAGCGCCCGTCTTGACGACGACATCATTCTGCGTGCGGCCTTGGTTGCGCAGCTTGGCGAGTTCGGGGATGAAGTTCGCGTACAATCGCACCCCCTCAGCCGTGGTTCGCAGGCTCAGTTCCAGCGGGAACGACGCCATCTGGCTGAACACCGTGTCATAGTCGCAGACGTGCGCCCAGCCGATCTGGACGATCCGCCCGCCGGGCGCGTTGGCAAACACCTGCGAGGCACTATACTGCGCGTAATGCGCGCGGAGTCTGCGGTTGTCGTCGGGCACGAAAGCCCTGCCGTTGAACTTCCCAATCAAGTACTCGGTGTTTGACCCCCATGTCACCCACCGCATGTCCGCCTTGTTGCCGTCCACGGGCAACTGGAACAGGTTCGGGCACTCAAACATGTCCTCGAGCACGCTCATCTCCGCCCAGTTCTTGAGATCCCTTGACTCGAAGAAGTAGAACCCGTGCTTGCCGCCCGGGGGCTGGTTGTAAACCACCATTACCCATTTCTGCTCGGGGGCATACCAGAAGGTCAACGGGTCGCGCGTTCCGCCGCCACGGCGGGAATCCTCCTTGGGAAGCGGCTTGTACATCATCTCCGGGTTGCGCAGTGCGGTCATCCCGCCATCGGTGCTGACAAAGATGCACTGTGTGAATGCGTTCGGCGCATCGCTGCCGTTGTTGGCGGAATAGACGATAGCAGGTTTCCCCGGACGGCCGAGGCCGGTGGTGTTCGCCAGGTCCACCGCGGCCCCGCCGGTCCAGAACGAGCACTCCTCGCGAATGGGCGTCAGGAATGTCGGCTGCTCCTCCCAGTGCAGCAGGTCGGCGCTGGTCGCGTGGCCCCAGGCGTTGTTCGGGCCCGCCATCACATTGTTAAAACGGGTATTGGCGTAGTAGAGGTGCCAGACGCCATCTAGGTAAATCATGCCCGAAGGGTCATTTAGCCAGCCGCGTATCGGCGAGAAGTGGACCTTCGGCCGACCGGGTTCCTGGTAAACCGGAACCTTGCCCGGAATGGTATCGCTCGTCTTCACCAGTTCGATGCCTGCCGCGTCCGGGCCTTCGATCTTCACCGACAGCGTCTTGCCCTGCATCAGCTTCAGGTCAATCCATCGCCAGTGGTCGGGATTGGAGGCGGCAATCAGCGCATCGTAAGCCGACATATACGGCTTGCCGTCGACGTTGATGAACACCTTGTTCTGGCCGGCGAGCCCGCGCGAGCAAGGGAATAAGAGGTATCGCTTGTCCGCCTTGAACGTGCGCGTGCCGTCATTGCCGGCGGCCATGCCTGCTGTCACTGTGTTTGAGTTCATAACCTTTCTCTTTTCAAGCTATGGCCGGAAGTCCAGAGGATTCCCGGTCCTGAGTATGAGAAGGAACGATCGGGTGGACGACGAGCCTTGCAGCCACTGACATCCGATCCTCCCTCGCGTCAACCGTATGACACTTTACGCATCCAGTCTCCGGATACGTTCCAGCATCCGTCGGCACTCGTCCAGCGTCCTGGTGTTGAAGCGGATGATGAACCGGCCATGTCGCATCTTTTCGAGGACCGCCTCCACGTCCGGCGCTTCCAGGATGTTCTGCCAGATGTCAATCGGTGCCCGTTTCGACGCCTCCACCCAGGTGTCATCCAGGATGTCGTAGACGCGGGGACATTTCGGATCCGGCGTGAACTGCTGCACGGTCAGCCCGCGCGTCTTCGCCACGCTGCTAACCCGAGACACGCCCAGCGTGTGGTGATGAAAGTATAGCGCCCCGGCGTACTCGATTAGCCGCTCGATGTACGGGTTGTTGAATCGTTCCCCCATCTCAGGGGAAATGAGATCCACGGGGTCCCCGTTCACCATCAGCATGCCGGGGGCCGGCAGTCCCGTCTCCCACGCGCCCCCGGGCGCTTCACGCAGCAGCGGAATCTCCGACCGGTAGTGGTGATCCGCCTCGATGATCATGTCCGTGCACTTGCCGACCAGACGGTCGACTTCTTCCGGCTCAAGGTACATGTCTTCAAAGATGCGGTTGCCGCGCAGGTCGTTCGCCAGGTCCAGCGGACTGCGATAAACATGCGGCGAGACGGCGATCCCTTCCACATACTCGGAGGAGACACCCCTCCAAAACGACAGCGCATACTGCGCCCACCGGTTGTCGGGATCGAATCTGAGACGGTCCATATCGTCCCAAGTCTTGACGACGGTATCGGCCAAGTAACTGGTCCCTTCCTGGAAGCTCACCGCGCCTCCCGTAAACAGAGCCGCCGCGACACCCACGCCCCATTCAACGTAGAAGCCTGGGACGCTGTCATCATCCGCCGCCGCCTTCGCGGGCATGTTCCGCGCACAATCTCTGACGGCCTGGATTCCCAGGTCGAAGGCATGCTTCTGCAGAAACTCTTCCGAGAGCGTGTTGCCCTGCCCCTCGATCACATAGGGTTCGCCCACCGGGGCGGGGCCGCCCTCGCCGTATCCGGCACAAACAAGGAAGTGCCCCTTCCCCTCCTTCAAGACCGCCTTCTGGCGATTCAGGCGTTTCGTCCAGATGTCATGCACCATTGTGCCGCTCATTGGTTCAGGTCTTTTTGTAACCGTACACCTTTCATCACTGAACGTCAAGGTGGTCCGATCTTCGATCTTCTTCCACACCTCAAACCGTGCTTCCGAACCGTCGCGAACACGTCAAGCGCCATCTATGGGCCGCTATGGACCCTATTGGTATTTCTCCCGCAGTTCTCGTGCGCTCATGATCAGCTTCGCGACGAGCTCGATCTCTAGTGCTGTCTTCTGAGCGTCATTCTGACCATCACTCATGTTTTTCATCCCTACCGCGCTTCAGGAGGCAATTCTACAACCGTCACGATCACATCGGCAAACTGACGGGTCTTACCTATGACTTGCGCATTGACCTCGTCGCTGCCGGTTGACCAGTGGATCGCCTCTTCCCGCGTATTACCGTGCCCCAGCCGGCGTTGAACTAACCGTTCGATCCGCACTTCATCGTCAACATCCACGTACCAGCTCTCATCAAGAAGTTCGCGCACCCCGCCCCAGCTATCCTGCGGATGAAGCAGGTAATTGCCTTCGGTAATCACCAGATCAACATCGGGAGATACGACACCTTCTGCCGCTATGGATTCCTCGATCTCGCGGTGGAACACTGGGTAGTAAATGATGGAGTGCGGCTCGGTCCTGATCCGCTTCAGGAGCATGGTGTAGCCAAGGGCGTCAAAGGTATCGACCGCGCCTTTTCGCTTGGCACGGCCCAGTTCCCTCAACACCTTGTTGCTGAAGTGGTATCCATCCATCGGAACTACCCGGGCCTTTGCGCCGAGCCGTGCGGATAGAAGCTTTGCGACGGTAGATTTTCCGCTTCCAGGCTTGCCGACAATGCCAAGAATCTTTCGGCCACTGCCCACCAACGCTTGCGCTCGCTCTACAGCGGCATCGAATGAACTTAGTAAGATAGGCATAGCTCAATAATAGATCAGCAAGTAACCGGCGGTCAATACAAACGTGAGAACTCGTTGGTACTTCTCGTCTGCCGAACGCTATGGCTCATGTCTGTGCACGATCTCGCGCGAGGCAAGTCCGCGTGCCGCCATGTCAAATCTGACCTTCCTGCCGCGGCCACACGATACCTTCGGGCGGCTTGACGCCCTGTTCGAACCACCATCGCGGCGATTTCGGCGTCACCTCGAGCGTTGCATCTCTCTGCTTCAATTCTGCAAGGAAAGTATCGAAGTTGTAGCGTGGAGTGAAACCGAGGTCCTTCGCGGTTGAGGAAACATCGGCTTGAGTCAAAGCCGGCGGCATCTGAATCTTGTACCGCTTGATGAGATCCACGTAAGCAGGATCGCTCTTCCGGACAATCTCCTGCCAGTCTCTCCCGAAGCGGCTTTGCTCGTCAGCCGTATAAGGGTGGACAGGCAGAACCATATACCGTCCGAAAAGCTTGTGCCCTTTTGCCAGAAGGTCTATGGCTTTCACGGTGGCTTCCACGCAGTCCCGCTTGTCGATCGCATTCGACAGAAGGCGCTGGCCGTAGGTTGCCAGGTCACAGGGAGTGAATGCGCTGTAGCGCATCATCGCTATCTGAAAGCCGTGGGCTTCGTGGTAGTAATCGCACAGGTCTTCGCCGATGACCTTGGAAATGCAGTACATGTTATTTCTGTGGAGCGCGGCATCGCTGGACGCCCACACAACGCGACGAATGTTTTTCTTCAGGCAAGCCTGAAAAACGCGGAAGGTGCCCACGACGTTCACGTCGAACCGGGTCTCGTCGGTCGGCGGGGGATTGTATCCGCCGTGATAGGCAGCAAGGGGCACGACGATGTCTGCTCCGTCGACTGCTCGTTCCATATCCTCCTGGGAACGCATATCGGCCCGCAGAGCATTCGGTTCGTTCGGGCAATTTACGTCCGCACGCCGTACCTCGTAATTGCCCTCCAGGGCACGGCAGAGCGCACGGCCAAGGCTCCCTTCTGAACCGATGACTGAAAGTTTCATGCTGCCCGACAACTCCTCTTCCTGCAGATTGCCAAGCCGAAGGTACGCCTGGCACCGTCTCTCCGGCATTCTAACCTCATCGTGCGCTTTGTCAAGCCGGACCCGGTGTTGCAGTGGGAAGCGGTCGAGCAGGGGAGCGAGCCCTACAGCGTGACGGATATCCCCTTGCCGTGCAGGTATTCCTTGACCTGGCGGATGGTGAACGTGCCGAAGTGGAACACGGACGCCGCGAGGACGGCATCGGCGTGTCCTTCGGCCACGGCCTGGTGGAAGTGTTGCAGGGTGCCCGCGCCGCCGCTGGCGATGACTGGCAGGCCGGTGGCGTCGGCGATGGCTCGTGTGAGCACGAGGTCGTACCCGTCCTTCGTGCCGTCGGTCGCCTTGCTGGTGGGGAGGATTTGCCCGGCGCCGGCGTCGGCCATTTCGGTGGCGAACTCGACGGTTCGGTCGCCCAGGCGGACCCGGCACGGGTTCC
>CAYXNI010000172.1:0-5670 GCA_964466285.1 uncultured Planctomycetota bacterium
AGCGTTTCGGTGATGAGCGAGCTCTTGCCAGAACCGGAGACCCCGGTCACGCAGGTGAATACGCCGAGAGGAATCGCGACGTCAAGGTTCTTGAGGTTGTTGAGGCGTGCCCCGCGCACGAGCAGGCGGCGGCCCTTGGAAACGGGGCGGCGTTCGGACGGGACGGGGATGGAGCGCCGGCCGGCGAGGTACTGGCCGGTGACGGATTCGGGGGCCTGGGCGAGCGCGTCGGCGGGCCCCTCGGCCACAAGGCGCCCGCCGTGCTCGCCGGCGCCGGGGCCGAGGTCGATGACGTGGTCGGCCGCGCGGATGGTGGCCTCGTCGTGCTCGACGACGAGCACGGTGTTGCCGAGCTGCTGGAGGCGGCGGAGCGTGACGAGGAGCTTCTGGTTGTCGCGCTGGTGCAGGCCGATGCTCGGCTCGTCGAGGACGTAGCAGACGCCGACGAGGCCGGAGCCGACCTGTGTGGCAAGGCGGATGCGCTGGGCTTCGCCGCCGGCCAGCGAGCCGCTGGTGCGGTCGAGCGTCAGGTAGCCGAGCCCGACGTCGAGGAGGAAGCGCAGGCGCTCGCCCACCTCCTTGATGAGGCCGCGGGCGATAACGCGGCGCTCGGGGTCCAGATCGAGGTTCTTGAAGAACTCGAGGGCGTCGGCGACGGAAAGCGTGGAGAGCTGGCTGATGGAGCGCTCGCCGACGGTCACGGCGAGCGACTCGGGCCGGAGCCGGGCGCCGTGGCAGGCCGTGCATGGTAGGACGCTCATGTATTCCATGATGCGCTCTTTGACCGAGTCGCTGTCGGTGTTCTCGAAGCGGTGCTGGAGCACGGGGATGACGCCCTCGAACTCGGCGCCGTAGCGGGCTTCGAGCGCCGGGGTGCTGCCGTACAAGAGGAGGCGGCGGTGCTCGGCGCTAAGCTTGGCGAAGGGCGTGTCGCGCGGGATGCCGAATTCGACCGTGGCGCGCTTGAGCCGGTAGGCGTACCAGACGGGCATTCCGGGGCCGGGCTTCCAGGCCTGGATGGCGGTTTCGGCCAGGGAGCGGCGCGGGTCGGGGACGACGAGGTCGGGGTCGATCTCGAGGCGGGTGCCGAGGCCGGCGCAGACAGGGCAGGCGCCGTATGGGCTGTTGAAGGAGAACATGCGGGGGGTGAGCTCTTCGAGGCTGGTCTCGCACACGGGGCAGGCGTAGAGCTCGCTGTAGATGGTGTCCTGGGGCTCTGCATCGGGGACGGAGACGACGGCGAGTCCCGAGCCGAGGCGGAGGGCGGCCTCGATCGAGTCCTGGAGGCGCGGGCCGAGGTCGTCCTTGATGACAAGGCGGTCAACGACGATTTCGATGGAGTGCTTGACTTTCTTGTTGAGCTTGGGCGGATGGTCGACGTCGGCGAGTTGGCCGTCGACGCGGGCGCGGACATAGCCTTCGCGCCTGGCGGACTCGAAGACTTCGCGGTGCTCGCCCTTGCGGCCGCGGACGATGGGGGCGAGGATCAGGATGCGGGAGCCGGACTTGATGGAGCGGACGGCATCGGCGATCTGCTGGGCGGTCTGGCGGCTGATGACACGGCCGCACCGGCAGCAGTGGGGGATGCCGGCGCGGGCGTAGAGGATGCGGAGGTAGTCGTAGATTTCGGTGGTGGTGGCGACGGTGGAGCGGGGGTTCGCGGACGCGGTGCGCTGCTCGATGGCGATGGTCGGGGGCAGTCCCTCGACGGAATCGACGTCGGGCTTCTGCATCTGCTCGAGGAACTGGCGGGCGTAGGCGGACAGGCTTTCGACGTAGCGGCGCTGGCCCTCGGCGAAGATCGTGTCAAACGCGAGGGATGACTTGCCCGACCCGCTGACGCCGGTGATGACGACGAGGCGGTCCCGCGGGATGCGCACGTCGATGTTTTTCAGGTTATGCTCGCGGGCGCCCTTGACGGTGATGAACTTCTCAGCCAAAGGACAGCACCTACTCCTCGGCGGTTTGCTCTGGTGTCACCTGGCGAAATTTCTCGTACGCCTGGCGGACGAGCCCCTGGATGCGCTCGGTTTGTGTGGACCGGAGCAGGCTGCCGGCGAGGAATTCGGGAGCGCTCTCTTCCTGAATATCGAGCAGGGTGCTGAGCATGGCGCCGTCGGCCCGTTCGCCGAAGGTGAGTGCGACGCTCTCGCCGACCTGGAGTGCGAACGCGCGCAGTATCAGCTCGAGATCCTCCGGGGCGACCCGCTGCATGGAGAGCTGCCAGAGAGCCACGTACGGGAGTTCCTTCGGCGCGAGGAGAAGGGAGTCTTTCACCGGCACTGGGAACTGGCCCGCCGCGGTCTGCATGGCCTGGGCGGTCGGAGCGGTGATCTTGGCGGTGACGCGCTCGACGAGTTCCTTGGCCTTTGCGAGGCCCTGAGCGAGCGCGGCGTCCGTCTTGGCCTGTTCCTCGACCTCCTCGAAGGGTGCGACGCCGGCCGGGCGGATTTCCTTGACGCGGACGAGCAGGGGGCCGGCGGCGGCGCGGAGGACGGGGCTGGTGTCGCCGGGCTTGGCCGAGGCCAGGAAGGCGTCGAGTCCGGGCACGTTCTCGAGTTCGCGTGGGTTGTGTTTGCCGCCGGGCGCGTACTCGACGGAGGGGTTGTAGCGAAGCAGGGCGTTCTGGGCGGCTAGGCCGGAGAATGGCCGGGTCTTGTCCCCGGCGATCTGCTCGGCGGTCTTATCGGCGAGGTCGGCGGCCCTCTGGCGGACGAGGTGGCGTTCGATGTCCTGCGTCACGCGGGCGCGCACGTCGGCAAGCGGCGAGTAGACCGGGGCGCCGAGCTGGGAGAGCGTGCGGTCGAGGAAGTCCTGGGCGAGTTGTTCGTAGGCGTTCTGAATCTGTTCCTCGGTGGGCTTGACGCCGGAGGAGAGCAGGTCGTCGTCGGGCTGGAGGGATTCGAGGATGAATTGTTGGGGGCGCTCGTATGCGGCGGCGTGCGCGTCGTAGTACTTCCGGGCCTCTTCGGGGGTGACGCGGTCGGGTGCGGCGAAGGAGTCGGCGCGGACGAGGATGTAGTAGACCTTAACGAGGTCGTTGGTCTTGGCGTCGATGACGCGGGCAAGCTGGAGGTCTTCTTTCGTTTCGACGGGGCCGGTGTTCTGGCCGGGCTGGAGCTTGAAGAGGTCCTTGCGCAGGGCGGCGGAGAGGTCGGGCTGGACGATGGCGCGGGGTTCGTCGAAATAGCCGGTGGTGGTGGCGCGAAGTCCGCCGGGGAGGCCGGCGGCGAGCTCGGGCCGGAGCAGGGCGCTCTGGCAGGTTGTGTCGGGGTTCTTGGCGAGGTGCTCGGCGAGCTTCGCCAGGGCGGCGCGGGCCTTGTCGGTGAGCCGTTGACGGCGGGCGGCGTCGCGGACGGCTGGGAGGACGGCCTTGAGCTCGGGCGTGCGGGGGCTTGTCTTCTCGGTGACGCGGAAGAGGACCCAGCCGTCGTCGGTCTTGACGGGTTCGCTCAACTCGCCCTGTTCTGCGGCAACGATTGTCTTGACGAGGCCGGGGGCGTAGCCGATCTGCGGGATCTGGTTGTCCGTGGCGACGACAGGCGGCGTGGCGCCGGCGACGAGCTTGACGGCGGGCGCAGGGAGGTCGGCGGCGGCCGCGAGGGGCGCGTCGGCCTTGACTTTGGCGCGGGCGGCGACGATGGCCTGCTCGGCCGCTCCCTCCGCCCGTTTGCGGGCGAGGTCAAGGCGGATGGTGTTGGCGAGGCCGGCGTCAAATGGCCGGTCCTTGTAAGCCGTGAGCCGGTTCAGCTCGTAGTAGTCGCGGATTTCTTTTTCGGTGATGAGCGGCCTGACGGAGTCGGCGAAGTCGTCGTAGCGCGCGAAAAGGAAGTCGGCCTTGGTCAGGGGCGGCACAGTGAACTCGTCGGGATGGGCTTTGTAGTATGTCTCGGCTTCGGCCTCGGTGACTGTGACGGAGAGAGGGTCGTAGTCTCCCGGCCTGACGGAGAGGTATTCGATGCGTATTTCCTGGCGGGTTTCCTTGTCTTGGGGGGAGAGGAGGAAGACGGCTGCGGACGAGTCGCCGGCCGCCTGGGTCACTTTGCCGGGCGTGAGCTTGAAGGCGGCCCGGACGAGGGCTTTGTCTCCGCGGAAGGGTGCGGCATCGTCGATGCGGAAGAAGCCGCTGTCGAGCTGCTCGAGCAACGCGGTCTTTTCGAATTCGAGCGGGTTCTGCTGGAAGTAGACGGGGTAGAACTCGGCGGCCCGCTTCCGGAGACAGGCGAGGTAGCGGTGTGGGAAGTCCATTTTCTTCCACTCATCCGTGAGGGCGGCCCTGGCCTGCAGGAGTTCGTCCGGGGTGGGCTCGGAGGGAGCGGTTTCGTCGGGTTCCGGCTGGCCGGGACGGGTCTTCGCATGGATGTCTCGGGCGCGTGCGGACACTTCCTGCGACGAGGGGATGAACGGGGCGATGAACTGGTCGGCGGTGAGGCGGAAGTACTGGATGTGGGTGTCCTGTGTGGCCGGGTCGACCTGTGTGGTAACGGCGGTGTAGCACACGCCAGCGTCCTGGACGAGAGGGATGAGTTCGCCGGGGCCGCTGATTTCCTGGGTTCGGAGGCGCTTGGCGATGTAGTCTGCCAGGACGGGGGGTGCGGACGAGGGTGCGCCGGGGCCGGGGGCTCCGGCAACGACGGCGGAGCGGACGGGAAGCTTGTTTTCGGCGGCAAGCGTCTTGAGGAAGTTGCGAGCGGCGTCGGTGCGGAGCTGGCGAGCAGCGTCTGTCGCTCGCTGGAGGGCCGCGTAGCGGCGGCAGTCCTCGGCGACGCCGGCCTGCTCGGCTGGCGAGAGCTTGTCGAGTTCGACCTCCTCGGCCGCGCGGGGGGCTTGGGCGTGGCGGAAGATGAAGAGCTGTGTGTCGGCCTGAAGCACGTGTGTAAGGGGGCGGGCGGTGAGACGTTCGCCGGTGGGGCCGACGGCGGATCGCGGGAAGAGCTTGCCGCTGAATGCTTCCTGGATGAAATCCGGGGAGGCGGCAAGATCCGGCAGTACGCTTCGGGCGGCTTCCGCGGAGAAGAATGCGGAGAGGCGGTACGTGAGGCCGGCTTTGGCGGCCAGTGGTTCAAGGGGCAGGGGGGCGCCCTCTTCGCTCTCGGCGGCGCGCCTGATGTCCTCGAGCTGCTTGTTCTTGTCAAGTGGGGCGAGGATGTATTCGATCTGGATACGGAGGGGCTGCTTGTAGCCGTAGTTGTAGGTGTTGGCGGGGCGGCCCTTGCGGGCGTTGTAGAACTCGAGGATTTGATCCGGGCTTGGGGGCTGTGGGCTGGCGAAGGGATAAGCGGGGATCTGGGTGATGAGTGTGCGAGCGCGCTCGCCGAAGTAGGCGAGGAACTGGGCCCGGGCGTCTGGGGTCAGGAGGTCGTCGCCGGGGCGAGCAACCCCGGCCATGGCCAGGTAGTCTTGAAGGGAGAGGTACTCTTCGAAGGAGCGCTGGATGTCGGCGACGTCGAGACGGAGCTTTTCCTCGACGAGTTGTTTGTAGCTGTCATAGTGTGTGAGCACGAGGAATTGGCCGCGGCCGTCATGCCAGCCCCAGTCGTCGGCGACGAGGGTGCCGTCGGGGCTGAACCCTGCGGTGGTGTCGAGGACGCGGAAGATGAAGAGCTTGTCGCCGGAGCGGATGATGGTGCTGGGCTTGTAGCTTGAAAAGTCGTGGCCGGTCTGGACACG
>CAYXNI010000173.1:0-5669 GCA_964466285.1 uncultured Planctomycetota bacterium
TGGGCGGGGTGGCCCAGATCAACGTCGGCGCGGCGACCGAGATCGAGATGAAGGAAAAGAAGGCCCGCGTCGAGGACGCCCTGCACGCGACCCGCGCCGCGGTTGAGGAAGGCGTGTTGCCGGGCGGCGGCGTCGCACTCATCCGCGCACTCAAGGCGCTCGACAAGGTGAGGGCCGCCGGCGACCAGAAGGTGGGCGTGGACATCGTCCGCCGCGCGCTCGTGGCCCCGTGCAGCCAGATCGCCGAGAACGCCGGCATCAACGGCGCGATCGTCGTCCAGAAGATCGAGGAGAGCAAGAACGTCAACTTCGGCTACGACGCCCTGACCGACAAGTACTGCGACCTGGTCGACGCCGGGATCATTGATCCGACCAAGGTGGTTCGCTCGGCGCTCCAGAACGCGGCGAGCATTGCGACGCTGCTTTTGACCACGGACGCCATCGTGTGCGAGATTCCCGAGCCCAAGCCCGCGATGCCGGCCGGCGGACACGGCGGAATGGGTGGCGGCATGGGCGGCATGGGCGGCGGAATGGGCGGGATGTACTGAGAGAGTGGTGAGCGGCGAGTCGTCGCGAACCAGTCACCGGCAAAGCAGCAGTTCACAGTGGCACAATGCAGGGGCGCCCGAAAGGGCGCCCCTTGCTTTTCGAGCGCCTGGGGGCGAAGGGACCGTTCCAAAGACCGTGTGGCGGCGGCAGGAGCGTGTCTATTGAGCTTCATGTAACTAAATGGAAAAGCGAGGCAGGCAAGAATGCCTGCCCCACCGGCCGATTCCGGGCATTTTGGTGGGGCAGGCATTCTTGCCTGCCCACTCAACGATTTCCTTTACTTCCATGAGCATCAATAGACTCGTTTTTCGGCTCTTTGACAACCGAATTCCACTGGTGTGGAGGGCGGAGTAAGAGCGCGGCTCAACCAGCGGTTCCATGCAGCCAGGACGATCAAGGCACAGAGTATGCCCAGTGCCGCGCCTGCTGCGACGTCCGAAGGGTAATGCCCTTGCACCAGTACGCGGTTTACACCGACGGAAGCGGCGAGGACGCAGAGGGCGACTTGCCAGCACGGCCCTGCAAATGGGGCCAGGCCGGCCGCAAGAGCGAACGCACCCGCGGCATCGCCTGACGGGAATGACCAGCTTCCAAAGAAGCCCGTTATTGTCGGGTGTCCTTCTATGCTATCATGCGGCCGCACGCGCCTGAAGACCCCTTTGGTGGACGTAACGAGCACGCCTGAAAGCAACACGGACAGCGCGATGATTGCGCCGACGGTTGCCAGCACCCGGAGGTTTTTCGCCAGGCGAAGGTATGCCACGGCGGCGGTGATCAGGAACGCGGTGCTTGCGTAGTTAAAGATGTAGGTGGATGAGCGCCCGGAGGTGACAGCCTGCCAGAAGTCAGAGTTTGTGTCGACGATCACGAAAGCGAGCCACGCCACAAGGCCAAGTATTGCCGCCGCACTGACATATACCCGAATAAGACCTCTCACGGTCACGCGTTGCCATAGAACATTGTCTGGCATCAGTCAAAGCTCCTTGTCAAAGGCAATTGTGGCAGCGTGCAGAACCAACGTGATAGTGTCCTGTTGAACCGAAGCAAGAAAGCCCTGTGATCGTCTGCGCAGCAAGGGTGCAGCGCACAGACTACATTCTAGTTATCTGTCACCGAAACTCCAGACGAACTTCGTACAGTGAATTCATTATCTGTCACCGAAATTGAAGAGGCGGTCGGCTTCGGCGCTCCCCACGCCCGAAGCCGCTCCCTCATCTCTCCGCTCTGGCTTCGCACGGGAAATCCGTGCTCTATCATCTCCTGCACCGCCCGGTCTCCCGGCCATCCCTCCTGCTCGATTCGCCACAGCGCCACCGCCACGCCCGTCCGCGCCACTCCGTGTTCGCAATGCGCCAGAATCGGATAGCACGACTTGTCCCGGAACACCCGGCAGATTTCCGCCAGCATATCATCTGGAAGCCGCTTCGTACTGGAAATGCCCACCCGAACGATCTTCACCCCGCGCCGTTCCGCCACCCGATACTCATCCTCCTGTTCCGGATACTGCTCGTCCCGCAGCAGCAGGATCGTCTGAATCTTGTACTTCCGGCATACATTTCGAAGCGCTTGGGCGTCGGGCTGCCCCGACCGGTACAGCTTGCCCGGTGCAACAACGTCGAACCGGTACGGCATCCGGATAAATTCAGTGCTCTCCTCGGCCAGATAGACCGTGACCGCCGCAATCGCAGCAATCGCAAGCCCTGCCAGTGCCCATCTCGATCCCGCCGGCAACGACCGCCATTTACGCACGAGCCGCTTCATTCCTTTCCTCTTTCGGACCGCACAAACCGCGAGAACTCCGCTCCGGATGATATCCTCACGCGAACAATGTTCATACTGGTCAGTATAGATACAAGCAGAGCGATTACGGGGAGATGACGTGAAGATGACAAAGAGATAATAGAGGGACAAGAACCGCGAGACGCGGCCCGGCCGGTCAATACAAAGGTGCTTATGGTTATCGGCCGAGCTTCGAGCGAAGGATCCGGCAGCCCGGGCGCACGCGTTGTCCGCCCCGTGCGGCCGATTCGTAGAGTGCGGTGAGGATGCGGATGTTCTTCTCGCCCTCCGGCCCCTCGACGAGGCCGGGCGTGTTGTTCACGATGGTGTCGACGACGTGCGCGAGGTACGGGCCGTGGCCGTGACCGTAAACGTTGGGGACGTCCTGCGAGGAACTGTGCTGAATGTCCGCGTCTTCGGGCTGCGGATTCTCGAATTTCCAGTAGACGATCTTGTTGACGGCGGGCCCGCCGATGATGACGCTGCCCTTTTCGCCCAGGATGCTGAGCGAGCCTTCGAGGTCTTCGGGGCGTGCGGCGACGGTGGCCTCGAAGATGCCGAGTGCGCCGGACTCGAACGAGAGGATGGCGGCGGCCGTGTCTTCGACCGGTATCTTGAGCAGCCGCGTGGCGGTCTGGCACTGGACCGTCTCGACCGGCCCCATGAACCACTGAAGCAGGTCGAGGTGGTGGCTGGCCTGCTGGGACATGACGCCGCCGTCGAGCTCCCAGGTTCCATGCCAGTGATCGGCCTCGTAGTAGGCCTGGTCGCGGCGCCAGCGGACGCGGACGGTGGCCATGACGAGGCGGCCGAAGCGGCCGCCGTCCAGCGCCTTTCGCGCGGCGACGACCGCGCGGTTGAACCGGTTCTGCTTGACGATGAAGAGGCGCCCCCCGCCCTTTCGGCAGGCGGCTTGCATGGCCTGGCAGTCCTTCACGCTGAGGGCCATGGGCTTTTCGACGACAATGTGTTTGCGGTATTGCGCCAGGTCGATCACGTGCCGGGCGTGGTAACCGGTGGGCGTGAGGATGTCGACGACCTCGATCTCGGGGTGGCGCTTCATCATTTCATGGTAGTCGGTGTAAAAGGGGACGCCGAACTGCTCGGCCTTGGCCCGGGCCTTTTCTTCGACGAGGTCTGCGACGGCGATGAGCTCGGCCGGGAACGTGTCGGAGGTCAGGACCTCGAGGTGTTTTTTCGAGATGCGTCCGCATCCCACCACGCCGAACTTCAGCTTTCGTTGTGTGCCGGTCACTTCTGGCTCCTTACTTGCTGCCGGACTGCTCCGATGCCCTGAGCCTTCGGGTCCAGAACGCCGTGCCAGCCCAGATCACGATCAACAGGACGCCCGCGGCCGTGATGTATCCCGTCGCCTGCTCCACAGACCCCTTGACGAGCCCGCTGGCCAGGAGGGTGACGGCAACGCCCTCGGGCAGCGTGCCGATGGCGGTGGCGATCAGGAACCGAGAGTGGCGTACAGAAGAAATGCCGAGCGTCAGGTTGACGATCACCGCGGTGATCGGCATCAGGCGGAGGAGAATGATACCGGTGACACTGGGCGAGTCAAGCATGGCGCCGAACTTTCCCATCCGGGGGCGGTAGCGGAGGGCGAAGTCGCGGCCGGCCCAGCGCGCGAAAAGGAACGTGGCGTAGGAGCCGATTAACGTGCCCAAGTGCGCCCAGAAGAGTCCCCAGGCGAAGCCGAAGGCCATTCCGCCGACCCAGCAGAGGGCGAGGCGAGGGACGCCCACGGCGACGAGGACGACAGCAGCGCCACAGAAAACGAGGGGAGCGGCCCACCCGCCGACTTCCTGGAGCCGGGTGCGCATCTCCGAGACGTCCTTAAACCACTCCCCGAACGGCGTCAGGTGGATCACGAGGAGGCAACTGATCAACACCCCGCAGAGAAGAACCACCTTCAGGATGCTTTTCCTGAGGGATGCCGGCGGGACGGGCTGTTCGGCGGGCGGCTCCGGAGCGACGGAGGCTTGAGCCGCGGGGTTCCCGTCTGTGTTCTCGGCGGCTGTGGTCATCAGCGTTCGGCCTCGGCCCGGTCTCCCGGGATCGCGCGGGCCTTGAACCAGCGCATGGCGAAGCAGTCTCTGAGCCCGCGCCAGAGCCGGTTGCCGATGCCATACTTTGTCTGGCCGCGCGTACGCGGGCGGTGGTTCACTTCGATCTCGACGACGCGGTATCCCTGGTACCGGAGAAGCGTGGGCAGGAAGCGGTGGAGGCCGTTGAAGACCGGCAGCTCTCGGAGCGCGGGCCTCCGGATCGCGCGGAACGTGCAGCCGGCGTCGCGGATTCGGTCGCCGGTCACCCAGTTGCGGAACCAGTTGGCGATGCGCGAGGACATGCGTCTCACGAGGTTATCCTGCCGAACCCGGCGAACGCCGCAGACCGCGGCGATGTCGTCCCGCAGCGGCGCCAGCAGAGCGGGGATATCCGCCGGGTCGTTCTGCTGATCACCGTCCATCGTGATGACAATATCGCCTCGCGCGCACTTGAACCCGGAGGCGAAGGCGGCGCTTTCGCCCGAGTTGATGCGGTGGCTGATGATCTGCAGCCAGGGCCGCGTCTCCTTCAGCTTCTTGAGGATGGTCCGGCTCTCGTCCGTGCTGCAGTCGTTTACGTAGATCACCTCGAACGTCCGCCCGAGCGACCGGAGCACGGGTTCTAGTTCGGTGAGGAGCGGCTCCAGGTTGTCCTGCTCGTTGAAGACAGGGATGATGACCGAGACGCCGGTCGGCGGATGGGTGCTCTCACCGTGAGGCATGTCTATTCCCTTCGCTGCGGGGCGGAGAAGAACTCGCGGACCGCCGAGCAGACCTCGTTCGCCTCGGCCCTGGTCATCGCGGGGAACACGGGCAGCGACAGCATGTGCTTGCAGGCGTATTCGGCGGCCGGGAAGTGCCCTTCTCCCTCGTTCAGGTGCGCGTACGCGGGCAGGGTGTTCAGCGAATACGGGTAGTGGACGGCGGTCTCGATGCCGCGCTTCTTGAGGGCGTCCTGCAGGGCGTCGCGGTCCGGGACCACGATCACGTAGAGGTGGTAGACGGGCTCCGTGTCGGGCAGGACGGCGGGCAGGGTCACCTGCTTGATCCCGGCGAGACCCTGGTCATACCAGGCGGCGACCTGGCGGCGGGCCTGGCGGGGCGATATCTCCTATCGCGGCGTGGTGGCGGTGCTGCTCAGCCCGTTCCGCCGCGACCAGCGGAAGGCCGACTCGAGGCTGGCCAGTTTCTCGCGGTGGATACCGACGCCCTTTGTGAAGAATATATATCTAGGAACCATCGCTTCCATCTCCTGCATCCGCCAGGGACGCCGCGCCCGGCAGGGTA
>CAYXNI010000174.1:0-5655 GCA_964466285.1 uncultured Planctomycetota bacterium
CCGAGGGCGATCGAGACGACGTCGGTCACCGCGTTCATCTGCTTCGAGAGCGGCTCGTCGATCAGTGATTCATCGGCCTGCGGATAGTCGCACAGGTGGACGCTCTCCGGCGCGCCCGGGTCGGCGGCGCGCACGAGGTTCTGGTAGATGCGCTCGGTCACGAACGGGATGACCGGTGCGAGGAGCTTGCAGAGTGTGACGACGGCGGCGTAGAGGGTCTGATAAGCCGCCAGCTTGTCGCGATCATTCTCGTCCTTGCTCCGCCAGAACCGGCGGCGGTTGCGGCGGACGTACCAGTTCGAGAGGTCCTCGATGAACCGCTCGGCCTGCTCGATGAAGCTGTAATAGGTGTAGTCTGTGAACGCCTGGTTTGCGCGCTTTACCAGAAGTTGCAGGTTGGAGAGCAGCCAGCGGTCGATGTCCTGCCGCTCGGTGACGGGGACGTGCGGCCGGGCGGGGTCGAAGCCGTCGAGCCGGGCGTAATTGGCCAGGAAGGCGTAGACGTTCCACAAGGTGTTGAACACCTTCCGCTCGATCTCCTGCCCGACCTTGTAGCCGAAGTTCAGGTTGTTGACCGGGTTGACCCGGCAGAAGGCCCAGCGCATGACGTCGACGCCCATCTTCTCGGCGGCCTCCTCGAACCAGATGGCGTTCCCGAGGGACTTGTGCATTTCCTCGCCCTTCTCGTCGCGGACGAGCGCATGCCCGAGCAGGGTCTTGAACGGCGGGACGTTCTCCATCATCGTCGACATCGCCAGCATGGCGTAGAACCAATTGCGGAACTGGCCGGGGAAGCACTCGGTCACGAGGTCCGCGGGAATCCACTGCTTCCAGTACTCGCGGTCGGAGTTGTAGTTTGTGGTGGAGTAGGCGACGATGCCGGCGTCGAGCCACGGGTTGCCGACGTCTTTGATTCGGCTGACGGGCTTGCCGCAGTGTTCGCACTTGATCTTGACGGCGTCGATCCAGGGACGGTGCGGGCTGTGGCCTGCGAACTCGGCCCAGCCCTCGACCGCCCGCTGCTTGAGTTCGTCCGGGCCGCCGATCACGTCGAACCACCCGCATTCGCACTCGTAGACGGGCAGTGCCAGGCCCCAGTACCGCTTCTTCGAGATCATCCAGTCGCGCATGTTGTCGAGCCACTCGAGCTCGCGGTCGAGGCCCCACTCGGGGATCCAGCGGACCTGCTTTGCGACGTGCTTGATCTCGTCGCGCCAGCTCATCTTGATGTACCACTCGTGGACGTGGCGGAAGAGGAGGGGCGTGGCGCACCGCCAACAGTGCGGGTAGCTGTGGACGTACTGCTCGCCCTTGTAGAACAGGCCCTTGGCCTTGAGGTTGTCGTAGACGAGCTGCTTGACCCCGCCCGCGAACTGGCCGGTCAGTGGGCCGAAGCCGGCGAGGTAGACGCCCGACTCGTCGAGCGGGGCGACAGCGGGCAGGTTCTCGGCGATGCCGAGATCGTAGTCTTCCTTGCCGCAGCCGGGCGCGATGTGCACGACCCCGGTGCCCTCGGTGTCCGAGACGGCGGTCCAGGCGATGACGCGATGCGCCTCGCGGGCCTTCGACTCGGCGGGCAGGTCGTCGAACGGCCCGTCGTAGGTCAGGCCGATCAACTGCTTGCCGGGCACGTCGGCGACGATGTTGCAGTCGCCCTGTCCCTTCATCTGTGCGACGCAGTTGCGGCCGAGGACGTAGAGTTGTCCGTTCTGCTCGACGAGCGAGTAGAACAGCTCGGGATGTACGGCGCAGGCGACGTTCGCGGCCAGTGTCCACGGCGTCGTCGTCCACACGAGCAGCGAGATCTTCTGATCGCCGGTGCGCGGGGCGATCTTCCGCAGGTGGGAGAGGGCAGGGGACTCGCGGAGCGGCATCGTGACGAAGACCGACGGGTCGGCGACCTCCTTGTAGCCCTCGTGCATCTCGTGCTGGCTGATGCCCGTGCCGCAGCGCGGGCACCACGGCATCACGTCGGCGCCCTTGTACACGAGGCCGCGCTTGTGGCACTTCTTGAGGAACTGCCAGATTGTGTAGTTATTCTCGTCAGCCATGGTGTAATACGAGTTGTCCCAGTCCATCCAGAAGCCCAGGCGGATCGACTGCTGCGTCTGGATGGCCGAGTACTTGCGGACGCGTTCCTTGCACTTCTCGACGAAGCGGGCGACGCCGAAGTTCTCGATGTCGCGCTTGGTCTTGAAGCCGAGTTCCTTCTCGACCTCGACCTCGACCCAGAGGCCCTGGCAGTCGAAGCCGTTCTGGTAGCGCTGCTTCTGCCCCAGCATGGCGTGGTAGCGTTGGAAGCAGTCCTTGAGCGTACGGCCCCAGGCGTGGTGGACGCCCATTGGGTTGTTGGCGGTGATGGGGCCGTCGAGGAACGACCACGGCTTGCCCTGCTCGTTCTTCTTGCGGAGCTTGTTGAACGTATCGTTCTGCCGCCAGAAGGCGAGGATGTCGTGCTCGGATGGGATCAGCTTCGCTTGTGTCGGGACGGGTTCAAACATGAGATTCACTCGCCACAGATACACACAGACGACAAACGAGAGACAAATGGACACTGATCTGCACTGACGGACACTGATGAGGACTGACAGTTCCGACGAAGCGACATCAGCTTCAATCAGTTCGAAAGAGAAACACAAGCGGACGCGATTCTAGCAATGGCGGGATTTCAAGTCAAGGCGGACAGGCGGTGTGGTTGGCGGGCAGTGCGGCCGATGCTGGCGATGCGGGGGGTTGCTGGGCGGGAATGCGATGATGCATGTTGCGTTACGGCAACGCCCAAATGTCCACAAAATGCAACATGCGACACGGGATGGCTCAAGAAGCCGGTCTATGATCGTGGCGTGTCGTGTCCGCAACCGCTGTCTGCCGTGAGTCTTGCGACACAGATACAAGATGTTACATCGACAGGTGCCGTGTGCGGCGCTTTATGGCATGGATTTTGCAGGTAGTCAAACCGTAAGGCAGCTACATTTCATGTAGCACGGGCCAGACGTGTTCGGATAGTTAGCGGCGGAGGTGAACGATGGATGCACGAATGACGTGGTCGAGCGTGGTGGCGGCTGTGGTTGTGGCACTGGTTGCTGTTGGCGGGAGCGTGGCGATGGGGACTCCGCTTAATCTGACGCAGCAGCCGCCGGATGTTTTCTCGGTTGATGTTCAGGTGGACTATTTGACGGAAACGCAAGTATTCACGGCGTCGGGTTCGGCGTTGACCTTCGACATCGATGGCGATCCGCTGCATATGCTGAATATCGACAATGGCACGTTTGATATTTCGGCGGTCATTAACGCGAGCGGCACACCGGGCAGCGGTTCGCTCGAGATCGGCGGCACGATCCCGTCGCTCGGCGCCAACAGCGGGACGCTGCTCAAGGGCGATCTTCTGAAGTTCGGGTATACAGACAATGGCGGAGAGATATTTGAGTTCGTGTTCGTGCCGACCGATGGCGACCTGCTGTCGTACTATCCAGGTCAAGTGGGCGTGATTCTGGACGGCTGGAGCACGGGTTTCACCGGTTCGTTCGACGAGGGTTTCAGCAACGATGGCGACGGGGTGTCGGACTCTTTTGCGCAGCCGGTTGCGGAGCCGGCGGGTCTGAGCCTGATCGGGCTCATGTTGTTCGGCTTGAACAGGCGGAGCCGGCGCAGCTAGTGTGAACAGATCGGAGCGGCAGCGGCCGCTTCGAGCAGATATACATGCAGGGAGGGCAGGCTCGGGATTGAGCCCGGCCTGGGTTAACTAGCCAACGTGGAAGCTCGATACGACGTGGATGCTCCGTCGTCGGAATTGGAAGTGTTGCGTTGCAACGCAGGCACTTGTGAATTGCCTGCATGTGAGTATGGAAGGGTCGGAACAAGGTTCTGTGGAGTAATTGAATGACGATCAAACAGTTGTGGCAGAAGTCACGGGAAAGGAGCCCGAAGATGAATACGAAGTTGAATAGGGCTCAGTTCGAGCCGCTGGAAGAGCGCTTGTTGCTGGCGGTCTTGGGCTATCCGCTTGCGTATCCTCAGATGGCGTTCGATAGTACAGGCCATATGACATATAACGCGGCCACGCAGGCGCTCTCGGTGGACGCGACTCCGCTGACGCTTCGGCAGGTTAAAGGCGGGGTGAGCCGCGTGATCAGCGGCGCCCGCGATTTCCTTGTGGGCGCTCAAGTCGACAACAACGGCACGCTCGTGGGCGGGGTTGATGGCCCGGACCTGATTGTTACGGGTAGTGTCGATTTGGACGGCAACGGCACAATCGACGCGAGCGGCGTCCTTCTGACGGGCGAGATCACGGAGTTCGGCTATCAGGAAAGCGGCTCAACGGACCGGTACGACGCCCGGTTCGCCGTAACCGGCGGGGCACTGGCGTCTTTGTACGATGGGTTCGACATCGGAATTCAACTGACGAGCGAGAATTCTACGTTCAACAATTCGTTTCAGGCCAACTTTGCAGGCGGTGCGAAGGGGAACATCGGCGGATTTGAAAAGCCTGCTTCGCTCGGCGACCGGGTGTGGGAAGACGCGAACGGGAACGGGGTCCAGGACGCCGGCGAAACCGGGGTCGCGGATGTGGTGGTGAACCTGCTGGATGCCAACGGCGGCGTGATCGGCACGACGACGACGGACGCGAGCGGCCTGTACTCGTTCACGAACCTGGCGCCGGGCGGCTACCAGGTGCAGTTCGTTCAGCCGGCGGGCTACGTGTTCACGGCGGCCGACCAGGGTGCGGACAACGCGGCAGACAGCGACGCGAATGTGTCGACCGGCCTGACCGCGAGCATTACGCTCGCTTCCGGGCAAAATGACGTTACGTGGGACGCCGGCGTGTATCGCCCGGCGAGCCTCGGCGACCGGGTGTGGGAAGATGCGAACGGGAACGGGGTCCAGGACGCCGGCGAAACCGGGGTCGCGGATGTAGTGGTGAACCTGCTGGATGCCAACGGCGGCGTGATCGGCACGACGACGACGGACGCGAGCGGCCTGTACTCGTTCACGAACCTGGCGCCGGGCGGCTACCAGGTGCAGTTCGTTCAGCCGGCGGGCTACGTGTTCACGGCGGCCGACCAGGGTGCGGACAACGCGGCAGACAGCGACGCGAATGTGTCGACCGGCCTGACCGCGAGCATCGCGCTCGTTTCCGGGCAGAATGACGTCACGTGGGACGCCGGCGTGTATCGCCCGGCTAGCCTCAGTGGCTATGTCTACTACGATTCAAACAACGACGGCAGCCGGACGGGCGAAGCGCCCATCCCCGGCACCAGCGTGACGCTGACCGGCACGACCGGCCTCGGCAACACCGTCACCGTTACTACCACGACTGACAGCACGGGCTACTACAGCTTCACTAACCTCCAGCCCGGCGACTATACCATCACCGAGACACAGCCCGCCGGGTACGTCGACGGCAAGGACACGATCGGGACGCCGGGCGGCACGCCGGGCAACGACGTGTTCTCCGCCATCGTTCTGAATGCTGGCGTCAACGGTGTCGAGAATAACTTCGGCGAGCTGCTGCCGTCCTCGATCAGCGGCTACGTCTACTACGACTCGAACAACGACGGCAGCCGGACGGGCGAGGCGCCCATCTCCAGCACCAGCGTGACTCTGACCGGCACCGATGACCTGGGCAACGCGGTCAGCATCACCACGACGACCGAC
>CAYXNI010000175.1:0-5640 GCA_964466285.1 uncultured Planctomycetota bacterium
CAGAGCGTCTACTCCCAGATCGTCCGCTCCGGCGCCGACGTCGTCAAGCTGGCCACGCTGGCCAACTCGATCATCGACAACCTCCGCATGTTTGACGTACTCCGCCACGCCGCCCTCCCATGCATCGGCCTGTGCATGGGCGAACTCGGCCTCATCAGCCGCGTGCTCGGCCGCAAGTTCGGCTCCCTGCTCACCTACGCCCCGCTCGAGCCGGCCAAGGCCACCGCGCCGGGCCAGATCCCGCTTGACGACATGATCGCCCTCTACAACTACCGGGCCATCAACCGCAACACCGACATCTACGGCGTGATCGGCAACCCGGTCGGCCACAGCATCAGCCCGCATATCCACAACGCCGCCTTCCGGTCCATGGGCGTCAACGCCGTCTATGTCCCCTTCAAGGTCGAGGGCGACGCCGCGAACTTCATCGAGGCCTGCCGCGGCCTGCCCGTCAAGGGCTACAGCATCACCATCCCCCACAAAGAAGCCGCCCTCCGGGCGCTCGACGACATCGATCCCATCTGCCGCAGCATCGGCGCCTGCAACACCGTCGTCAACCGCAAGGGCCGCCTCGCCGGGTCGAACACCGACTGGAGCGCCGCCATCGAAGCGCTCGAAACCGCCCTCGCCGGCCAGACACTGGCCGGCAGGCGAGTGGCTCTGCTCGGCGCAGGCGGAACCGCCCGGGCCATCGCGTTCGGCCTGAAGGCCAAAGGCGCTCACACCACCATCTACAACCGCACCGCCGAGCGGGCGAAGACCCTCGCCCAGGATGCCGGCTGCGCCTGGCACGGACTTGACGAACTCTCCACGCTCGACGCTGACATCCTCATCAACGCCACCTCCGTCGGCATGTACCCGCACGTCGACGCCACCCCGGTTCCCGCCTCCCTGCTCAAACCCCACATGATCGTTTTCGACACCGTCTACAACCCGGTCTGGACCCGCCTGCTCTGTGACGCCGAAGAGGCGGGCTGCCTGACCGCAAGCGGGCTGATCATGTTCGTGAACCAGGCCGTCCAGCAGTTCAAGACGTGGACCGGTCTCGAAGCTCCCCGCGAACTCATGGAGGCGGTCACGCGCGAGAAACTTGCCGTCGTCGATTAAGGAGTTTCAAGCCTCAAGCTCAAAGTTGTGGGCCGACGAGATTTCTGCCCCGCGGGAACCTGTCGCACAACCCAGCTTTGAACCTTGAACTTGAACCTTGAAAACATGACCATCGTCCTTTACTTCTTCGTCTTTGCCCTGGGGCTGTGCATCGGCAGCTTCCTCAACGTCTGCATCTATCGCATGCCCCGCCGCATGTCCCTCACCAGCCCGTCGTCCCACTGCCCCACCTGCAACGAATCTATCGCCTGGTACGACAACATCCCCGTTCTGAGCTGGCTCGCCCTCGGTGGTCTGTGCCGACGCTGCGGCGTCCGCATCTCGCCACGGTACCTCCTGGTCGAGCTTCTCACCGGCGCCGTCTTTCTCTGGATTTACGCCGTCCACCGCGTTCCGCCGCCGGGCCCTCTTTCGGCGGAACAGTGGATATCACCTGTCCTGTCCCACGTTCCCGCCCTCGGGGCGTACGTCATCCTGGCCGCCGCACTCATCGCCTGCTCGTTCGTCGACATCGAGCGCATGATCATCCCGGACGAAATCTCCATCGGCGGGATGTACGTCGGCCCCGTCCTCTGCGCGGTCTTTCCTGAGATCATTGAACACGACACCTGGCTCACGCAGTGGCTGCTCGACATGGTTCACCTTTCCGGCTCACCGCACTTGACCGGGCTGGCCGCCTCGGTCCTTGGAATGAGCGTGGGCGCCGCCAGCATCTACGTCGCAGGCCTGTTCGGGAAAGCCCTCTTCCGGAAAGAGGCCATGGGCTTCGGCGACGTCAAGCTGATGGGCATGGCCGGCGCCTTCATCGGATGGCAGGGCGCACTCCTCGCGTTCCTCGTCGCTTGCGTCGTCGGCGCGGTCGTCGGGATTGCACTCCTCGTGCGCCGCCGCGACACGCACATCCCGTTCGGCCCCTACCTCGCCGCCGGAACACTGGGCGTGATGCTGTACCGCCCGGCCGTCCTTCACGTCTTCCTGAACTTCCCACACATCATCCGCTCCTGGTTTGTGTGAGGCGCCCTATGTCATCCGAGGCGCTCCGCCAGGCGCAGGACATCGCGTTGACCCTGTACGTCCCTCTCGCGCTCGGATACCTCCTCCAAAAGCTCCGCATCATCGGAACCGCCTGGACCCGGCCCGCCATGCTCTGGCTCATGATGCTCGTCGAGCCGCCCATCATCATGTACTCGCTCTGGATCCTTCGGACGGGCGACGTCGCCGTCGGACAGAGTTTCTTCGCGGGCGTCGGCAGCATCATGCTCGCCGCCGCGATGATCGCCACCGTCATGGTGTTCGTCGGACGCCTTGCCTCCCAGCCCTTCCACCATGACGCCCGCACCCGCGGCGCCTTCATCGCGTCCGCCGTCTTCTCCAACAACGGCTTCACTCTGGGCGTCTTCGTCTGCCTCCTGTTCCTGGGCATTCGCGGCCAGTCGATCGGCCTGGTCTACGCGACCTACTTCCTCCCCTACTTCGTCACCGTCGGGTTCGCGCTCGGCCGCCGGTACGGCGGCACCGCCAAGCTCACCTTCCGCCGCCAGCTGGTCAACATCTTCACCCAGCCCATGAGCGTCCTGCCCCTCGCCGGGTTCGCGCTGGGACTCCTCCTCCACACCGTCGCCCCCCCGCCCCACTCGGGGATCCTGCCCATCAACAAGATCGTCGTCCACCTCGAAGTCGCCACCTACGCCTTCGCCATCGGCTGCACGCTGTCGCTCCGCAGCGTCCGCAAGTACTGGAAGGAGTGCGCCGCCCTGTGCGGAATGAAGTTCCTGGTCATGCCCGTCGTCGGACTGGGCGTCGTCTTCGTCCTCCGCAGCTTCGGCATCCTCGGGCCCGAGCCCATCCTCCGCAAAGTCTTCCTGATCCAGACCTGCATGCCCGCCGCCATCATGTCCGTGGTGCTGGCCAGGCTCTTCCACCTGAACGAAGACCTGGCCAGCTCGTGCTGGGTCGTCACGACCGTCGCCTCCGCCGCCGTCCTACCTGTCATCTACCTCCTGATCGCCTGAGAAGCTACAACATTCCGGGCACGACCTACAGCCCGCGTAGACGAAGCGTTAACTCCTGATATCATAGTGGCTTAAGCCCTGAACGCCCTGCCTGGGCAGGTGGCTGCCCCGAAATCCGGCGGGGCCGACGCCGCCGCCACCCCCAACAACATGCCCTTTTCTCACAAGTGGTCACACATCCATCCACAGAACGTCCGCATTGATAACCAGTTGCTCTGCCAAGACCTATGACTCTCGTGGCACCGTGACCCGTTCCCTCCACGCCACGGAATCCTGTAACTCGGCCGGCTGTTCCCCGGCTGGGCACGGGTTTTGCATCGCCAAGCTTGGTCAGTAATGGCAGAGACACACCGCACGGCATGAACGCCGCTGGCATAGCCAACGGCTGTTTGCCACCAGAAACGGGCGGAACAGAATGCTCAGTCGCCTTATCAAACTGCTGCGCCGGATCCCCTTGTCAAGAGTGGACCGCAGCCGCACACTCTCCCACATCCAGGTGATCATCGCCGCCACCTTCCTCGTCGGCCTGACCGTGTTGTCGATTGCCGCGGTCAGGTATGTCCGGTCCGACGCGGCAAAGGAACTCGTCCACCGCGGCGAGACCGCCGCCTGGATGATGTCGCGCGCCGCCGGCCGCGCCCTGAATGAACGACAGTCCCCCGGCGACGCCGAGGCCGGGCTCGACGAAGTAATCTATGACGTCCGTGCCCAGGAGGGGGTCGAGTTCGCCTTCGTTGTCGACCGGAACCACCGGGCCCTCGCCCACTCCGACGGCCGCAAGAAGGGCCAGATACTCCTCGCCGACGACCTCCCGGCCGAGTCGCCCGAGACCCGCCGTCCCTGCCCGGATGACGGCTTCTACTACGTCACGCCACGCGCCGGCTCCATGTTGTACACCTTCGTCCGGCCCATCCATCTCGATGCCAGGTGGAGAGCGACGTACGGCGGTGATCTCGAACTGCACCTCGGCTTCATCCTCCCAGGGATCTCTTCCTTCGCCAAGGCCGGCGCGAAGCAGCTCCTCCCCGGCTTCGCCGTCGCCTTCATCCTCCTCATCGCCGGCAACTACGTGGCCGGGCTGCTCGTCCGGCCGCTCAAGGCGCTGAAGGACGAAACCGCCGCTGCCGCCAAGGCGACCGACGACTGGCAGCTCGATGTCGAAGCGTCCGGCGAAGTCGCCGAGATCGCACGCAACTGGAACCGCATGGTCACCACCTTCCGCTCCTCGTACCAGCAGGTCATCGAGACCCGCCGCGACCTCGAGGTGCGCAACCGCGTCATGCTCTACGAGAAAAGACGCACCGAAGCCATCGTCGACAGCCTCGGAGACGGCGTCATCGTGACCGACGCCGACGGAAAGATCAACTTCGTCAACCGCGAGAGCGAAAACCTCCTCGGAGTCAGCCGATCCGACGCCATCAACTGCACACCCGAGGAAATCGTCAAGGATCACGGCATCCTTCAGTTCCTCTCGAGCCCGGCCAAGGGAAGTGAAGGCGGCCATGACGGCTCCGTCGCAGCCACAGGCCAGACCAGGAAGACACAGAAACGCGCCGCCGACGTGGAAGTCGCCCGCAAAAACGGCACTCGACACATCCGCCTCACCCACGTGCCCGTCGTCGACAACAACGGCGACCCTGGCGGCGCCATTCTCACCCTTCGCGACATCACCCAGGAGAAGCTCGAAGAACGCGCACGGAAGGAGTTCATCTCGAGCGTGACCCACGAACTCCGCGCTCCGCTCACCTCCATCAAGTCATACGTCGAAATGCTCATCGACGACGAAGCGAAGAACCCCGAGCTCCAGCGCGACTTCTTCAACACCATAAACGAGGAAGCCGACCGCCTCGCGCGCCTTATCAACGACATGCTCAACATGTCCAAGATCGAGGTGGGCAACCTCGTGCTGAACAAATCCCTCGTTCGAACCCGAAAGCTCGTCGAAGACGCCGTCAATGGCCTCCGCTCGGCTGCGAACGGGAAATCGATCGAACTTTCGGCGAACGTCGCCGCTAACCTCCCCGACGTCGAAGCAGACAAGGAACTGGTACGGGTGGTCATCACCAACCTCCTGAGCAACGGCATCAAGTACACCCCTGAGGGCGGACGCGTGTTCCTCACCGCGGAGACCGCCGAGGGCCGCGCGTCGGACGGAAACGGGGTGATCACGATCGCAGTCGAAGACAACGGCCCCGGCATACCCGAGGACGAGTTGGACAAGATTTTCGAGAGGTTCTATCGCGGCCGCAGTACGGCCGGCCAAAAGACCGCGGGCAACGGCCTCGGCCTGGCGCTCGCCCGAGAGATCGCCACCCTGCACGGCGGCGACATCAAGGTCACCAGCACCGTCGGCCAGGGCAGCAAGTTCACGTTCCTCCTGCCCGCCGCCGCCACCTCCAGAAAAGTCTCTTGAGAAAGGAACCGCTGTGACGACGGTACGCGCACCTTACTTTGAAAAGCCCGGGGCTGCCGAACAGCCGCCACCCCGGACAAAAGCGATGATCCTGACCGTCGACGACGA
>CAYXNI010000176.1:0-5637 GCA_964466285.1 uncultured Planctomycetota bacterium
CGAAACCACTCCGTCCAAATCGTACGGCACGGGAGAATTGAATGACCCTGGGCCGTCTTTGACAGGCCGTCGAAGCGGGCGGTAGGGCAGGGCGGAACCCGGGTTGCGCGTTGTGCCGTCTTCGTTGTCGCCCAAGGTGGGGCCCTTGAACCGGCTCTCCCTCTTCAGGCGGTCAAACAGCCCGGTGCCGGGCACGGCCTGAACGAGGCCGGCCACGGCGGCGACAATCCCGCTTTTCTGAATGAACTCGATCTGGCGGCGGAAGATGGCGGGGTGTCGCTGTTGAACCCGACGATGAAGCCGGCCCGCACTTGAAGGTCGGCGCGCTGGATGCGTTCGACCTCCTCGATCAGGTCGCGGTGGAGGTTCTGCCTCTTGTTGCGCTCGGCCAGGCCCGTCTCATCGAGAGTTTCGATGCCGACGAAGAACGACCTGTGAGGTGCATGCAGTCTCCCCGTCCGCTCTGGTGGAGGCAGGGGGGTTCGAACCCCCGACCTCATGGCTGCCAGCCATGCGCTCTCCCAGCTGAGCTATGCCCCCAGAAGGGCAAACAGACGCAACAGGTCAGCGTCGAAGGCTATTATACCGGTCGCGGCGCGCTTGTCAAGCTCGCGGCGGGCTGACAGTTGCACCGGGGTGGGTGGTGTCCGGAAAAAGTAGGTGAAAAGAAGGGGCCATCTGTGTGATCTGGCGGCGGAACGTATTGCCGGGGTCACGCATAGCAGCAAGATCAGTTGCCGCGAAGCAGTGGGCAGAGTTGGGCGACCTGCGGGAAGTGTGCGTCTGTGCGCACAGACGCACACTTGCCCGGTCACCATGCAGCGCTCCAAGGACACTCCGTGGGACCATGTGCCTGCGCATCTCCGCAAGCAGGGCGATAGCTTCCCCGCGTCGGTCCTGCATCTTCGCGCCACTGCCAACGGCTACCATCGCAGACTCCAGACCCTACAAACGGATGATACCACGAGCGAGCTTGCTCCCGCAAGCAGACGCTCGTAGGGATCAGGACGCTCGGTGCCAGGTCCCTGACCGTTTCTCTGACGGTCACCGTTCTGAACCTCCACCCGCAACGTCCGATAATCTTTCTTATGTGATGTTCGGCCCGCCCGCCGGCGGGACGCAGGTGATAGCCGGTCTACAGGCAATCGCTGATCGCATTGCGGTGGGTGTTGATGCCGTTCGGACCGGAGGCACCGCGCGTCGCCCCGCCGGTTGTTCTGCTGGTGGTTCGGCTCCGCCGGTCAGCGGGCACGGTCAAGGATGGAGGCCACGCGGCTCTGGGCCTCGACCAGGGACCAGATGCAGGCGCGAAAGACGTCGAAGTTGAGGCCTTCAGTAAAGACGCGGTGTGACATGTACAGGGTGTCTTCGTCGGGCATGAAGTAGAGGCTGACGCCGTGGAGGCCGATGGTGTTCATGATCTCTGCTGCGTGGTCGCGGAACTTGAAGCGTACGTTGCTGGACCAGTCGCGGAGGAGGCAGATGTCGACCCAGGCATCCTTGACGAAGCAGGCGAAGCCGGGGAACTCCGCGGGCGGATCGCCGAGGGTGGCGGTGAAGTGGACGGCCTGGTTGTCTTCGTCGAACGAGCCGGTCTCCTCGATGTCCGTGGCTTTGACGAGGGCAAGATAGTCGGCAATCCGCTCCATGTTGCGTTCGGACTCGAAGAGTTCTTCTTCTTCCTCTTCTTCGGGCTCGTCGCCCTCGTGGGGCTCGCCGGGGGTGATGTCATCGGGCATGTCGTTGTTTCTCCTGCGACGCTCGGTCGGCACTGTGACTCTATCACGGAGGGGCGATGGCTGTCAAGCAGTCCAAACCCGACAAGAGGCGAAGGCCGAAGCGATATCCGCAGGCACGGGTGAGGCTGCATGTCGGCGCGGTTCCGGGCCGCAATCGGGTCAACGGACAAGAGGGCCCCAGAAGTCCTCGATGCTCTTGCCGTTCACACGGACGTCGTTGATGTTGATCTTCTTGAGGATGGCGATGACCTCGTCGAGGTCGAGGCCCCAGTCGGACGCCCAGAAGATGATACCGAGGTTCTCCCAGCCGACGATCAGGCGGTCGGCGACGCGGCTGACGAGGAGCCGGTTCAGCGCCTCGCCCCGCCAAAGCACCCGGAAGTTGTCCCTGCCCATCTCGATCCAGTACTTCTCGCCGAGGATGTGCTCGACCCAGTGGCCTCGGAACCAGAGGCGCCAGAAGCGCCGCCGCCAGTGTTCGCTCGCCGTCTCGACGATGTCATAGCTCAGGCGCTCCCAGTCGAGATGTTTCTGCGCTGCGTGGTCCGCCGCCGCGTGGTGCATGATGCTGTGCTTCTCGACGTGCAGACTCTCGTCACTCATTGTTGTTTTCTCCTGCGGCCGCAGGGAACTCTTCGGCGGGGACGTTGGGCCCGACGGCGACCACGCTGACGAGCTGGTCGAGGTCGCGGACAGGCCGCAGAATCACCCGGTAGGTCGGCAGGCTCGCCTCGCGTTGCACGCTCTCGACCGTTGCCATGAGGAAGTGCCTGGGGATAACGCCGTCACGCCCGTGAGTCACGACCTCCTCGCCTGCCCGCGGAGCCGTCTGTGAAACGTACTTCATCCGCATCGTCCCGTCGCCGTTTCCGAGCACGACTCCGCGCTTGCCGCTGGACGTCAGCTCTGCGTCGATGGCGGACCCCCGGCTGGTCACGAGCAGCACGGAACTGGCCCTGGGCGAGACCGCCCGCACGGTCCCCACGATCGACTGGCCGACGACCACGGCCATGCCCTTGCGGATGCCGTGGCTGGAGCCGCGGTCGATGAACAGGACACCCCGCTGCGCCCCGGTGCCCTGCCCTACTATCAGGGCTTCACGTTTGAAAAGCTGCTCCGAGCTGGAACGGTCGAGATGCCGGACGAACTCTCCCAGAGCCTGAAGCCGCCGGTCCTTCTCAGCGGACGCGGCCCGCTCCGCGGCGAGCTGTTCCTCAAGCCGGTCGGTCTCCGCCTCGAGCCGGCTGATCCGGCCGGCCGAGTTCCGTAACGAGGCGAGACTGTCAAACGCCAAGCTGATCTGCTGGCCCGCTCGAGCGAGAGGTTGCTGGACGAAGCCGAACGCGGAAACCACTGCCAGGCCGGCCGTGGAGGTGTAACGCGCGGGAACCGCCAGGCAGCCGAACGCGGCGATACAGCCCAGCACGACCCGAGTGCGGGGTTTAATACTCATCGTCTCCGCTTTCGAGGACGGACTTCATCTTGTCGAGGTGCAGGAGGACCTCACGGGTGCCGCGCGCCACGCACCCGAGCGGGTCATCCGCGATCACGACCGACAGATGCGTCCGCTCTTCGATGACCTTGTCCAGCCCGCGCAAGAGAGCGCCGCCGCCCGTCAGTGTGATGCCGAGGTCGACGAGGTCGGCGGCGAGTTCGGGTGGAGTCTGGTCAAGCGTCTGAAGGATCGCCGTGCAGATTGCCTCCACGGGCCCCTCCAGAGCCTCCCGGATATCCTCGGAACTGAGTCTTTGTGGGCGCGGCAGGCCCGTGGCGAGGTCGCGGCCCTTGATGATCGTCTGCAGTTCCGTCTCGAGCGGGTACGCGCAGCCGATTTCCATCTTGACCCGCTCGGCGCTACGGTAGCCGATATCGAGGTTGAACTTTCGCTTGCAGTATTCGATGATCGCCTGGTCCATCTCGTCGCCGGCGATCCTGATACTGGTTGCGACCACCACGCCGCCCAGCGACATGACCGCGACTTCGGTGGTCCCGCCTCCGATGTCAGCAATCATGCAGCCCACCGGCTCCGTCACCGGCAGGCCCGCTCCGATCCCCGCCGCCTTCGGCTCCTCGATGAGGTAGACTTTCCGCGCACCCGCGCGCTGCGCCGAATTGAACACGGCCCTCTTCTCGACCGGCGTGATCCCGGACGGGATCGCTATCACGATCCGCGGACGCAGCCACTGATGGTTCTGAACCTTCCGGATGAAATACCGGAGCATCGCCTCGGTGATGTCGAAGTCGGCGATGACTCCGTCCTTCAGAGGGCGTATCACTTGAATGGAGGGCGGCGCCTTCTCCATCATTTCCCTGGCGCGGTTCCCGACCGCCTGGCCGTCCATCAGCACCTTGTTCGTGCCGCGCTTGACCGCGACGACGGAAGGCTCGGAGATGATCTCGTCCCGGCCCGCTACGCAGACCAGCGTGTTGGCAGTGCCGAGGTCGATCCCCATGTCCTTGGAGAAAAGCCCTATGAGCCAGTCAAGAATCACGCTTTCTCCTTCGGTCTTGAAGGCGGGGAGCCTTCAGGGATTCGCCCCCGTTGCCCCGGCGGCAGGAGTCGTTGTGGTGGCGCTGTCTTGACCGTCCCCCTTCGGCGCCTCGTCGGCCGTGGCCCCGCCCTCGATCTTTATGACGTCGGGTGCTTTGGCTGGCCGTGGCACTGATTCCACGGAGGCCTTGGGGGTGATGGAATACCTGTGGAGTTCGAGCGCTGCGACGGCGATGCCGAGCGCCATGATTATCAGCGTGACGATCGCGAGGGCGGTGAAGATGTCCTTGCGTGCTCTCTCGGCGGTTGACACGGTACGTGCTCCTCACTGGCGGAAGCGAGTGTGATCAGTACTCCGTGACGGCCTCGTCACCAACCTGGATGGCCACCTTGGTGTCGGGCAGGGGCGGAACGATTTCCGTTGCACACATGTTCTTCTCGACGTTCGTCACCCGAACTGCCGCGATGAACGTCTGGTCCCGATGGATCAGGAACCGATACCCTTTCTTAACGGGGGGAGCGTTCTCCGACCCGGCGTTCAGCACCACGAGACCCGTGTCCATGCTCACGGCTTTGACCGTCGCGTGGATCGGTGCCGGCGGGGCCGCGATAACGTCTTGCCGCACCCTGGCCACGGCGTCAGGGACGATGGCCTCGAGCGCCGCCAGCGACTTCTTGTATCCGTCGCACTCTTCCGTCGTCACATTAAACCGGTCCAGCAGGTCCTTGTACCTCAGTTCGAGAGCCGAGCGCTGCCCCTTCTCGTACACGAGCGTCGTGTTGAGCGCGTCGGCCTTGCCGACGGCCGCCGCCAGCTCCTTGCGGGCCGTCTCCAGGTTGCCTTCCGCCGTCTGCCGCGCCTCGGCCAGCGCCTTCACGTCCTGGCTCAGCCGGTCCGACACCGCCAGGGCTTCGCCCATCCTCTTCGTCAAGTCGACGACGGTCAGATCGGCTTTGCTGAGGTTCTGCTGCAGGTTCCTGACCTTCTCCTCCATGTCCCTCGCCTGCTGTTGCGCCACGTTCCGCGCCTCAAGCAGGCTGGCCTTGGTCGCCTCGTAATCAGTCTTCTCACGCGCCATCTTTCTCTGCAGGCCGTCGTAATCATCCTGCAGCTTCTCCTTCATCAGCTTGTAGTTCGTCCGCTGCGACAGCACGGTCGCGGTGACCGCGACAAAGGCGACGCTGAAAACAAGGTTCAAAACTATGAACGTCTTCGTGAGAGTTCCCATCGGTACCTCCTGCCGAGTGTACGGAACGACGCGCACCAAAGCTCTGCGCAGGCGATGATATTGCCGCCATTCCGGCTTGTCAAGCGCAAAAAGACGCTGAGCTGTCTGCCAGCCGCGAGTTATTATACGAACCGCGCGGCCTGACGACAATACAAATGTTGTCCCCGGCATCGACTGC
>CAYXNI010000177.1:0-5624 GCA_964466285.1 uncultured Planctomycetota bacterium
TCAAGCCGTGGGTCGAGAAGATGAACCAGAAGGGAGAGCCAAAGACCGAGCAGCCGGCCCCTGAAGGAGAAGAGAAGCCGGCCGGATCGGTCGAGCCCGCCGCAGCGGAAGCGGTGGCGTGGACGTGCTCAATGCACCCGCAGATTCGGAAGCTCGAGCCGGGCAAGTGCCCCATCTGCGGGATGGATCTCGTCCCTGTTCAGGAGAAGAAAGAGCCGGTCGCGCCGCCAGCCGACAAGGTTGTCCCTGACACCGAGAAGCCGGCCGAAAAGGGCCTCGACAACTTCTGAAGAGCGACGCGAAGGCCGCGGTCACCTTCGGACGCGGTCGATGCCGTACTCGGTGATCTTGCGGTGAAGCGTTCGCAGGCTGATCCCGAGCATCGCGGCCGCGCGCTTCCGGTTGCCCCCCACGCTTTCGAGCGTCTTCCGAATCGCCTTCTCCTCGATCTGCCGCATCGACAGGCCGATCAGGACGCCCGACTCGTCGCTCGCGACGGTCGTCTCCTGCAGCTCGGTCGGGAGCAGCTCCGGCCCGAGCATCGGCCCGGTCGACATCACGACCATGTTCTCAATGCAGTTCTGAAGCTCGCGGACGTTGCCCGGCCACGGATACGTTGAAAGCACATTCACCGCCTCGGCGGACACGCCCCGGATGTCCTTGCGGTTCTTCTCCGCGTACATCTTGACGAAATGGATGACGAGGGCCGGAATGTCCTCGCTCCGCTCGCGAAGCGGCGGAATCCGAATGGGGACCACGCGCAGCCGGTAGTACAGGTCCTGACGGAAGCGGCCCTCCTTGACGCGCTCGGCGAGGTTCGCGTTCGTCGCGGCGATGACCCGCACGTCGACCCGCAGCGTCTTCGTCCCGCCCACCCGCTCGAACTCGTAGTTCTGGAGGACGCGCAGGAGCTTCGACTGCGTACCGGGCGACAGGTCGCCGATTTCGTCGAGGAACAGCGTGCCGCCGTCGGCGAGTTCGAACCGGCCCTTGCGCTGCTCGTGCGCGCCGGTGAACGCGCCCCGCTCGTGCCCGAACAGCTCCGCCTCGAGCAGCGTTTCCGGCAATGCGGCGCAGTTCACCTTGATGAACGGCCGGTCCCGCCGGCCAGAGTTCAGGTGAACGGCGTTGGCGACCAGCTCCTTGCCCGTGCCGCTCTCGCCCTCGAGCAGTACGACGGCGCCGGTGTCGGCCACCTGGCGGACGCGGTCGAACACCTCGCGCATCGGCGGGCTCTTGCCGATGATGTTCGAGAAATCGTACTTCTCGTCCAGCCGCGCCTTCAAGAGCTCGTTCTCGATGAGCAGGTCGCGCGAGTCGCACGCCCGCTCAAGGAGGACGCGAAGCTGGCGGAGGTCAATCGGCTTCATCACATAGTCGTACGCGCCCGCCTTCATCGCGCTGACCGCGGTGTCGACCGTGGCGAAGGCCGTGACGAGGATGACGAAGGCGTCGGGGCGGATCATCTTCGTGCGGGCCAGCACCTCGAGCCCGTCCATTCCCGGCATCTTGAGGTCGGTGAGGACGATGTCGACGTCGGTCTGGCGCAGGACTTCGAGGGCCTCTTCGCCGGTTGCGGCGGAGTTGACCTGGTAGCCCATCTCCGCCACCGCCTCGGCCAGGGTCTCGCGGCCGGTGCGGTCGTCGTCAACGACAAGGACCGTGCGCTCTAGGTTTTGCTCGGGCTCGCTCATTGAGGTGTGTCGTCAATCTCCGCTAGGTGAGGAATTCACCATAAATGACGAATGACGAATAATGACGAATGTCCAATGACGAACGAAGAACACGCGCTCCGGCTCCTCTGAAATTCGCCATTGCATCACTTCGCGCTTCAGGTTTCATTCGTCAATCGTCATTCCTTTGCTGTCATGGCTCCGCGTGCGTTAGTTCTTGCCGATCGGCAGGCGGATGGAGAACGTGGCGCCTTGTTTCTCGATTGTGTCGAACGTGACGGTCCCGTCGTGGGCCTCGACGATCTGCTTGACGATGGTCAGCCCTAGCCCGGTCCCGCCCTGTTTCGTGGTGAAGAAGATTTCAAACAGGCGGTCCTTCGCCGCCGCCGGGATCCCCGGGCCGTTGTCCGACACTCGAATCTCGAGGTCGTGGTCCTGCAGGCCGGTGAACACCTCGATCACGCCGCCCTTGCCCACCGCCTGGGCTGCGTTTCGCACCAGGTTCTCGACGGCCTGGCCGAACTGCTCGGGATCGATGTACGCCTCCGGCAGGCCGGGGGTGTAGTCGCGAACAATCCTGGTCCCGTCGCTGGAACACGCGGGTTCGAGGAACTCGATCACGTGATCCACCGCCTCGTTCAGGTTCACCCAGCGGCGCTGGAGCGGCTTAGGCCGCGCGAAGGCGAGGAAGTTGTTCACGGATTCTTCGAGCCGGGCGGTCTCGTGGTGGATGCGGGCGACCTTGGTGGCCAGGTAGCCCGACTCGCTTTCACCGATCTCGTTCAGCCGCACCTCGATCATCTGGATGTTCATTTTGACGGAGCTGAGGGGATTGCGGATCTCGTGGGCCATGCCCGCGGCGATGGTCCCGACGTACGCCAGCCGCTTCTCGTGTTCCAGTTTGAACTCCAGTTCGCGCGTCCGGTCGTTCAGGTACACGATGTATGCCGCGAGGAGCGCGAGCATCGAAGTGCCGAGGAGCGACAGCCGCAGCGCCCGCGAGCTCAGCTTTTCCGAGAGCTGAGCCAGCTGGGACCCGCTGTCCGGCGAAACCAGCCCCACCACGAGGCGAGCCGGCCGTTGAGTCCCCAGGTCGAGCGGGATGTTGATCCTGCAGATGCCCGGGTTGGACTGCCGTGTCGCCGCTTCGTACACGTCCTTTCGGATCACCTCGTAATCGATCGGGTAGTTCACCTCGATTTCGTGCACCACCGGGTCGGTCGGGTCCTGGCCCCACCGGAGGATCTGCTTGTTGCCGTCATACACCCCGGTGAACCGCACTTGGGTGGCGGCCGCGTCACTGGAGTGCAGCAGGCGCTGAAGATTCTGCTGGAATCGGGCCACGTCCGGCTCGCCGAAGGCCCGTTCCAGCGGGTCGTACCCGAAGCGCGGGCCTTTCGTGCGGGTCAGAAGCGCCTCGACCGCCGATTTCACCTCGAAACAGTAATCGATTCCGCCCTTGATGTTCTTCAGGATCATGTGCTGCGTCGTGGCCTGGTTGATGGAACGGGTGTACAGATACACGGCCAGCGGGTAGAAGACGAGGAGGACGATGACAGCGTGGAACGCGCGCCGCCGCAGCGAAGAGGATTTTTTTTCGGCCATGATCGTATCTCTCGTCCGGGGAGCTTTCGTCCCGGCTTCAGAAGGCGGCCCGGATCGCCGCTCCCGTTCGGCTCAGGTCGTCCGTGGCCGCCGGGGCCTGGCGGAACCCGAGTCCGATGCCGTCGCCGCTCCTCCGGGGCACGATGTGGAAATGGATGTGAAACACCGCCTGCCCTGCACAGGGGCTGTTCGACTGGAGAACGTTGAAGCCCTCGGCTTCCGTCGCATGGACCACCGCCCTCGAAATCACCGGCAGCGCCTGCGAGATCCTCGCCAGCACGTCGGGCGGCGTCGTCAACAGGTCCGAATGGTGCGCCTTCGGGACCACGAGCGTGTGGCCCTTGGCCGTCGGCTGAACGTCCAGGAAGGCGAGCACGTCTTCGTTCTCGAACACCTTCTCGCTCGGCACTTCGCCCGCAACGATCTTGCAGAAAATGCAGTCCGGATCCCTCAGTGGCATGTGACCTCCTCCGACGCTCAGCCGTCCTTTACCTGCGCCGACAACCGGAGCACCTGTTTCGTCCCGGCCGTGACCTTCACCCGCTCGTCGATCCGACAGCCGATCACCCACACCGGGCCTTGTTCGTCCGCAACGATCATCAGCCGGCGCCTCTCGCCGGCCGGGGTCTTGAGGTCGGTCAGAAAGTCGCCCACCTTCTTCCGGCCGGCGGCGCCCAGCGGGCGAAACACGTCGCCGTTCCGCCTCGGCCGGAGCAACAGGCGGCCGGCCAGCGAGTCGAAATCCATGACCTCATCATAGCGCGTTTTCGTCATCAGGAAAGCGTCAAGGTCAAATTCCGAACGCTGTGCCAGCGAGGTGCTGAGCAGGACACGGCCGGCCGTCACGCGTCCCGGCACGGCGACGGGGACTTCCGCGGCCTCGGGTTCAGGCGGCGGGTCCGCTGTGCCGAAGCGGACCGCCCCACTCGTTCTCACGGCCTCAATCCCGCCGGGCAGACTGATCCGGGCGCCCGGCTCGCCCGCCAAGGCCAACTCTATCACGGCCTCGTAATGCGCGGCGTCCAGTTGCGGCACACGCGCCGCCGCGCCCGCAACCGCCGCGTCGATCACGAGCGGCCTCACCGCGCCCGGCACGCGGCCGAACGGCTCCAGGAGAATCTCCCGCTCTGTCACGCAGTCCCTCACGGCATCTCGCGCGGCATCTTGCAGCAGGTCGGCGACGTCGCCCATCGAGCGCGCGAGGCGCAGGACGGATTCCCCGAACAACGGGTTGTAGGACCCCAACAGCGGCAGCAGTTCCCGGCGGATTCGGTTGCGGAGAAACGTTTGATCGGCGTTCGAAGAATCCTCTCGGAACGACAGGCCCCGTTCCTTGAGGTACTCGAGAATGTCGCGGCGGCGGGCCCGCAGAAGCGGCCGGATCAGCCGGATATCCGAGTTCTTCCTGATCGGCCGCGTCAGTGCCATCCCCCGCATGCCGCGCGGGCCCGTACCGCGGATCAGGCGGTGCAGCACGGTTTCGATCTGATCGTCCGCCGTGTGACCGACGGCCACGGCCCCTGCCCCGACGCGCCGCGCGGCCGAGCTGAGAAACGAGTAGCGCTCACGGCGGGCCGCGTCCTCGAGGGAGCAGCCTTCGCGTGCCCGAGCCGCGTTCACGTCCCGCCGCTCGACAGTGACGGGCACGCCGCACTGCTCGGCGAACGCCCGGGCGAACCGCTCGTCCTCGTCCGACTCTGCGGCGCGCAGGCCGTGGTTCAGGTGCGCGGCGTGAAGGTCCGCCGAGAGATCGCCCCGCTCCTTCATCTGCACCAGCAGGCCGAGCAGACAGACAGAGTCCGGCCCTCCGGAAAGCCCCACGAGGACCGAGCGGACGCCCCGCAGCAGGCCGTGCCGATGAATCACCGTCAGCGTTTCGGAGTAGAGCGACATAAGCTGATCCCTGCCCTCACCCGCGTATTCTTGCGCAAACGGACGCACCAGTCAAGCCGGGCAAATTCGGAGCGCGAAATCCCGGACAAGTGATCGTTTTTCCTTTGCTTGCCCCTTTCGTCCCGGCTATGCTATGCGAGGTCGCGGAGCAGGGACGTGATTCAGATCACCGACAACCTGGCCATCCCGGAAGACGAGTTGAAGTTCGCCGCCTCGCGCAGCGGGGGACCCGGCGGCCAGAACGTCAACAAGGTGAGCACTCGGGTCATGCTTCGGTTCGACGTGCGCGGGTCGTCCAGCCTGAGCGAATGGCAGCGGCGGCGAATCCTGTCCCGCCTCGCGACCCGCGTTACGAAGGACGGCGTTCTGGTCGTCGCCTCTCAGCAACACCGCAGCCAGCGGGCGAACCGCGAAGCCGCGGCCGCGCGGTTCGTCGAGCTGCTGCGCGAAGCG
>CAYXNI010000178.1:0-5624 GCA_964466285.1 uncultured Planctomycetota bacterium
CCGTCTATCGTGCGGTCGCTGAACGCGGCGTGCGGGATTCCCATCGCCGTTCACCTCATGGCGACCGACCCCGGCCGGTTCCTCAAGCCGTTCGCCGAGGCCGGCGCCGACGTGATCTTCTTCCACGGTGAGATCGAGGGCGACCCCGTTCGACTTGCGCGGAAGGCCCGCAGGCTGGGGATGTCACCGGGCGTGGCCCTCGAGATGCAAACGCCGCCCGAGCGCATCGCGGCCCTCGTCGGCCACGTCGACGAAATCCTCGTCATGACCGTCCGCTGCGGTTACACCGGCCAGAGCTTTCATCCACGCCCGGTCAGAAAGATCCCGAGGCTCCGCGAAATGTTCGGCGAGGAGATCGACATCGCCGTTGACGGCGGCATTGACCCGGAGAACGTGGGCCTCGTGGCGGCGGCCGGGGCCAATGTGATGGTGGCGGGGAAGGGCATCTTCTGGGCCGGGGACCCGGCCGCCGCCATCCGCGTGCTGCGCTCGGCTGCCGAGTCCGCACTCGCGAGGGAATAGGCGAGAATGATCCCCGGCGCCGCTGCCCGGCGATGGAATCGGTGTTCTAACTTGGGCATTTGGGCTTCGGCATTTGACCTCTTGACCGTGCGAGACGCTGGTACCGGCGGCGCCCTTTCTGGTAGAATGTGGCCCGCTGAGAGCGAAGCACAAGCGGAGTAGCGAATGGCGTGGCATTTCGGGCGCAAGAAGAAGGACATGCCGGACGGTCTGTGGATGCGCTGCGACGAGTGCGGCAAGACCGTCTTCAAGAAAGAGGTGGAGAGCCTGCTTCGAGTGTGCCCTGAGTGCGGGTTTCATTTCGCCATCGATTCTTCCCAGCGCATCGCCACGACACTTGATCCGTGGAGCTTCAAAGAGCTATTCTCCGAGCTGACCCCGCAGGACCCGCTGGGCTTCGTCGACCGGGAATCGTACAAGGACCGCCTCAAGCGCTATAGCGAGGAGACCGGCCTCAAGGACGCTATCGTCGTTGGCACCGGCGCCATCGAGGGGTGGAGGGTCGCGCTGGGCGTGCTCGACACGCGGTTCATGATGGGCAGTCTCGGCTCCGTCATGGGCGAGAAGATCTGCCGGCTGGCCGAGCTTGCCGTCGCCGAGTGCATTCCGATGATCCTGGTCTGCGGCTCGGGCGGCGCACGCATGCAGGAAGGCGCCGTCGCCGTGATGCAGATGGTGAAGACCAGCACCGCGATGGCCCTGTGCCAGGACGCCGGGGTGGGGACGATTACCGTGCTTACCGATCCGACGATGGGCGGGACGTCCGCCAGTTTTGCGACCCAAGCCGACGTGATCATGGCCGAGCCGGGCGCGCTGATCGGGTTCACCGGGCCGCGGGTCATCGAGGAGACGATCAAGCAGAAACTGCCGGCGGGCTTCCAGCGGAGCGAGTTCATGCTGGAGCATGGCCTCGTGGAAATGATCGTGCCGCGTTCAAAGATGCGCGAGGTGCTGGCGCGGCTGGTCGAGTATCTTCAGGCGCCCGGAGCGCCTCCGCGAGGCGAGCGGCCGAAAGCGGATGAGTCGAAGGAAAACTCGGGCGGCGTGATCCAGTCGCCCGCGCAAGCCACCGCGGAGAAGCCGGACGAACCGGCCGGCTAGAACATCCAGAAATCAGCCAGCCAGCAGTTCACAGCGGCGGCTTTGCCGCGCCAATCGTTCTTCTTCGCCTCGTCTTTCTGTGGCGGCAGCGATTTCTCCAGTTCCGCCAGGCGCCGGCGAGCAACCACGAGGTCGAAGGGAAAGAACCCGCCTGACTCGCACCCCGAGTAGGGGCTCCACCCACGGACGTCTGGCGGCTTCCCGGCATCCAGCTTCTCCCGGTTCTGTTCGTAGCCCAGTCGGAGCAGGTCGGCATACGTCAGTTCCGCGTTGGCGGGCAGCGTGATCTGAAGCGGCTCCTTCCCCTTCTGGCTCGCTCGAACCACCATGTCCTTCTCCCCCACGGTCAGCAGGTCGTGCACGCCGAAGACCTGCGGCTCCTTCTCGCCGGTCACGACGAGTTGCATGTGCTCGGCGTACGGGTGGCGGTCGAGATACCCCTCCAGCGCTTCCGCCTTCGCCCCGCGCGGGCCGCCCCACCGCTCCACGCTCGTGTCCTCGGTCAGCATGATCCATGCGGTCCGAATTGGCCTGGCTGCCTTGGACATGTCGTACATGTAGGGCATGAACTCACGCCCGCGCGCAAGGTATGGGTCGATCTTCTTCTCAAAGATTTCCTTCCGCCACTCGGCCGTTGCCTTGCGGAGGGCGTCCAGTGTCTCGCGGACCGCGCGGCGTTCTTCCGCGCTGCGCTTCTCCGGCGAAGCGCCGTCCAGGCAGCATTCGGCCAGGCTCCGCCACAGGAGCGCGGCCAGCGCCAGCGACCGCTCATTCGTCTTGAGGCAGTCCCGGATCGCCCTCGTGCGGCCCGGGATGTCCTTCGGCAGGTCGCCGTTGATGAACGAACTGAAGTAAAGAGCGGCCGGGTCCTTCGCCAGTACACCGGTCGGCCCGGCGTCGATCTCGGTGCGGAGAGCGGCCTCGCGGTTCTGGTACTCCTCGGGCTTCAGCTCGGGCTTTCGCCCCCAGTACGCACGATAGGACGGATTGACTGAGCCCATCTGTTGCCCGTACCAGAGGACGATCCAGCCCTCGATGCCGCCGCCCGCGCGGGGCACGGCCTCCTCGGCGTGCATGACGAAGGGATCGACGCGCTCGGCTCCGCGCGCCAGTCCGCCGGCCAGCGCGCCGAGGCAGACGGCAATACCCGCCGCCGATTTGAGCGCCGCGGGCACGTGCCACACGTCGCGATAGCACGGCGTGCCGTGCCGCCGCTGGAGCCAGCAGCCGCCCTGGCAGGCGACGGTGTACTTGCACTTCGCACACCGGCCCTGCGGTGTCCAGTGGCGGAGTTCGGCAAAACCACGCTCCCAGATTTCGCGGAGCGGCCGCTCCTGAATGTTACCCGCGCTGGTGAGGCGGTCAAGCGTCGTGCAGGGAACCACGCTGCCGTCCGGCAGGATGACGCACTGCGTCCGGCCTGCCCCGCAGGTCAGGGGCAGGTCGCGCACGAGCGGCTCCCAGTCGCCGCAGTAGCCGAACTCGTCGGCCATGGTCACGGGGAAGTAGTTGCGTTTCTTCGCAACGAAGCGGAGCAGGTGCGCCAGTTGCCGCCGCGAGAGGAACAGGTCGGGCCGTCCCGCCGCGCGGCCCTCCTTCACGGGCAAGTGAATCCCCCAGTTCGACGCGCCGCTCTCGACCACAATCCCGAACGTCTCATTCAGCCGGCCGAAATTGACCGCGGTCACGGTTGTTCCGGCGGCCACGACGCAGCCGGGCAGGCCCGCAAAGTAGCGGATGGAGCGGAGGGCGTCGCCGAACGCCCCGTCCCTGCCGCGGAACCGGTCGTGCGTTTCGCGCGGGCCGTCCAGGCTCACGGCCACGAACATCGGCGGATGCTTCTCGATGGCGCGGCGCTGCTCGGCCGATGGCAGGCAGGCGGTGTTCAGGCTCCAGCCGAGCCCGCGTTTTGCCAGCCGCTCGATCACAGCGCCCAGCTCCGCGCAGGCCAGCGGTTCACCGCCGGTCACGAGGAGCTCGGGCACGCCCATGTCGGCGACCTGGTCGATCAGGTCGCGGCTCACGTCGGCGGGCATGTCGTGCGTGCCTTCTGATTCGCCGCCGGCAAGGCAGTGCGGGCAGGAGAGCGGACAACGGAGCGTGACCAGCCACTGCACGATCTGCGGAACGCGGGAGTAGCCGTTCTCTTTGAGGAACGCGGCGTCGCGCGCCTGCATGCCGCCTGGGCCGTGCCTGCGCGTTCTGGTGTGGCTTCCCATATGGCCCTCGTGAGGACTTCAAGTCCGGTTCTCGGGTCGCATCACTTGCCCAGCATCTCGTGGCAGATGCGGAGGCTCGAGATGGTGTAGGCTGTCACGAGCGTCGGATCACCCTCCCACCAGCGGTCCTGGGAGTTGACCCACGAGCCGTCCTCCTTTTGCAGCGAGATGATCTGCCCGGCGAGGTCCACCGGCCACGGCTGGGCGGTCTCGCCGCTCTTGATGGTGGGCTCGCCCCAGAGCTCAAGCGTGCGGGCCATCGTGTAGTAAAAGTAATACAGGCCCTGGCTGCCCATCTCGGGGTGCTCTTTGACGGTGTAGTGGTCGGCGATCCACTTGTAGGCGGCCTGGACGCGAGGGTCGTCTTTCTTCATTCCGGCAAAGAGCAGCGTCTTGAGGAGGTTATAGGTTGCGCCGCCGTACGAGCGCGGCACCTCCGTCCCGTCGGGCAGCTTGATGATGCCGGCCTTCGAGGCGTCCTTCGCGTCGCGGGTGGACCGGTAGATGGCGCCGCCGTCGTTCTGCGTCTTCACGCCCGCCTCGGCGTACTCGTCGAGTTGCTGCGTGCGTGCGAGGAACACGAGAGCGTCCTTCCAGACGGGATCATCCTTGGCGACGCCGGCCTGCGCGAGCATCTCGAGCGCCTCGCCGGTGTTGATGATGTCGCCCTTGGTGGGGTCGCTGCCGTAGCCGATGGCGCCGAATTTCGCCGCGTCCTTCGGGTCATTGCCCTGGATGCCCTTGGTGTACTTGACCGCCGCCTCGATCACGTCCTTGTACTTCTCCTTGTCGACGGCGATGAGCGCCCGCGCCGCGATGCAGGTCCGGTAGTTGGCGACCTGTCCGTCCTTGTTCACGATCGACCCGTCGTCCCGGCGGTTGGCCAGCAGGTACTTCACGCCAGCGTCGATGAGGTCCTTGTTCTTCTCCCGGACGGCTGCCGGCGCCTTGGCCAGCGCCTCGATGACCAGGCCGGTGACGCCGACGTCGCTCACCTTCTTATCGCCCTGTTGCCCCCAGCCGCCGTCGTCGTTCTGCGCCTTGCGGAGGAAGCCGACCGCCTTCTCCATCGAGGCCACGATCTTCGCCTGGGTGGCCTTGGCGTCCACTTCCGCCGCGCGGGCTGGTCTCGCAAAGCAACACAGGAGCATTCCAGACAGCGCCAGTGCACAACACAACCGTCTCATGCCTGCCTCCTTTTCAGTGTGCGGACGTTCCTGAAACGCCGCACCAAGCCCGCCCCGGCAAGGAACACCGCGGAAACGATGACATAGCCGACCGCCGTTTGCCACCATTCCGGGTACGGCGTCTGATAATACCGGCCGATAACCGAGATCCGGTCGTACATGATCTGCTGGCGCATCAGGTCAAAGCCCAGGAGCGACCAGGATATCGCCGTGGCGGGGTTCAGGGCCAGCACCGCCCGGATCACTGAGCTCTTGCCCTCGGTACTCCTTTGTGATTCGACCAGCGGGTCGGCGTAGAACACCGTCCCGAGCAGCGCCGCCGCCACGGTGATAGAAACGAGTTGCGCGAGAAAAGGTTCGGCGCCCACGCACCGAACCAGCGCGTATCCGGCGCCGACCAGAAGGCAGAATGCGAGGATGACCAGTTGGGCAAGGAGACCGCCCAGCAGCGGGCTCGCCCCCCATGCGGCCGCAGCCAGCAGCAGCACCAGCGAGTTCGCCGTGACCGCCAGCCCGCACACACCGAGCAGCCGGACCAGGAACCCCCGAATGCCCAGTTGCCCCGGATCCACTTCGACGGCCGCCAGCGCGGCCA
>CAYXNI010000179.1:0-5597 GCA_964466285.1 uncultured Planctomycetota bacterium
GATGCCAGGTTCTTCACGCTCAGGTGACTAACGAATGCTGACAGTTGGCTGGTTACTTGTCACTTGGTCACTGGCATACGAGGCACTCGGTCATGGCCGCCGCCATCGATGTCATAAGCGTGTTTAGAATGAAGACCGTCCAGCCCGTGAAGTTCAAGTACGCGGGCCGCACGCACAAGATCGAGAAAATCCTCTACGCGTGGGTCACCCGCGAAGGCGGCTTTCCGGTTCACCACTTCTCCGTGATGACCCAGGACGGGAACCGGTTTCAAATAGATTTGAACACCTATGAGATGGCTTGGTCTGTTTCTACTGTTGACTAAGCATCTCCCCGACAGTACACTGCGCTTCGGTGGGTGATCGCTACTCCGGTCGTCTAGGGTGTGCGAGTAAGCGTATGGCAGTGAACTCAGACAGGCCCCGGTTGCGGAAGCAGGACATAGCTCGTTCTTCAGACATGAATCAACGGCAGGACAGAGATAAGGAATATCTCGCGTTTGTTCTGGACGCCATTCGCGTATGCGCTAATTACCGCCCGAAGCTGGGACATGGCGCCAAAACCGGTTACTCCCTCCAAGAGTTTCAGGAGATCTACCGAAATGATCCGTTCTACAGTTGGATCGGCCTCGACAACCCCCTAATGTATGCCGCCCACAAAGCCGCTGGCGGTATGACAAGCATTTATCGGCAGATTGGAATCGGATGCGAGAGTCTGTTCCGGAACGTGATCCAGGATTCCTTAGGACTGCGCGAAGACGACGTCAAATGGTCGTACACCGTCAAGAAGGGGCGGGGAAAAACCCGAACCTTATATCTTGACGCGCGTATCTCGACGGATGCCATACCCGACCCGAAGGCGAGATCTGCTGTTCAGAAGTGGATTACGCAAAGCGCGGAGGCCCTTGAAATCAACGATCGCATAGCCGCGTCACTTCAAGGCATCGTCTTCGAGGTTCGGCAAGGCTACAAGAGCAAGGATTCCAAGCGCCAAAACGCGGATATTGCGAACGCGACAACCGCTTATACCAAAGGCTATCTTCCGTGTGCGGCCATCTTGTCTCTGCAAATTGACGACGACATCGCGCTGCGGTACAGAAATGAAAAGTGGATTCTGCTCATCGGCGACACCGCCGAGAAGTCTCCGCATAAGTCGATCTACTCATTTATGCGGGAAGTCATCGGTTATGATCTCGCCGCGTTCTTCCAGCGGCATTCCGGCGTCCTCAAGGCCGAGGTCAACAACGTCCTTATCAAATTGCTGTCTACAGAATGACGACATCTCTTGCCACAACCCACGGCGCCCGACGACAAAACGCCCACCTCACGTTCAAGCACAACTTGCGCCAGGGGCGTCACGGATGGCTGCGCCTGACTCCCGCCTACTCGGTCAAACTCGTGACGGAGATTCTCGACGGCAGGAAATGTGCGGCGAGAGTGTTAGACCCCTTTTCTGGAACTGGTACAACAGCCCTTTGCGCCGCCTATCTAGGTCTTCGTGGAACGGGTCTTGAAATCAACCCTTTCCTTGTATGGTTTAGTTCCGTCAAATCAAAGCACTTCAATCCGAGCACAATTCAAAAGGCAGGAGAACTCGGAGGAAGCATTTCTGTCGCATCGTCTTCTGCCCAGTCTCCACGATGCGCCCCGCCGCCGATTCACAACATCTCTCGATGGTGGAACGAGGAAGAGTTGGACTTTCTTTGCCGCCTTAAGGCGTGCATCGGCGACAGCGCCGCAGATGGGAGCGGGGAGTGCGATCTTTTGTTGGTCGCATTTTGCAGAACAGTAATCGCGCTCTCAAATGCCGCCTTCAATCACCAGTCCATGTCATTCAAGAATAAGGACACCGCACCTCGACTGTTTAACCTTCGGAGCGAGCATTCAGACGTATTTCGGAGAGAACTGACCTTTGTGCTGGACGGAGCCTCCGACAACCCCCTGACCGCTCCGCATATCGTGACAGGAGACGCCCGGCAGTCCTCTCGTTATTTGCGCGACAAGTACGACATCTTGATCACTTCCCCACCCTATCCTAACCGCATCTCCTACATTCGAGAGTTGCGACCGTACATGTACTGGCTTGGATATCTCACCAATGGACGCGATGCAGGGGAGTTCGATTGGCAGGCGATAGGTGGAACATGGGGAATCGCAACAAGCAGGCTGGCGGACTGGAAGCCTTCTGGCAACGCCTTTGTCCCTGGCACGCTGAAGAAGGCGATTGCTGGTATATCGAGACCACAGAACCCGAACGGCGTTCTGCTCGCCAACTACGTGGCCAAATACTTCGAGGACATCTGGCATCATATCACTGATGTTCGGCTGGTGTTGAACGAGGCCGCGGAAGTCCATTACATTGTCGGAAACTCAAAGTTCTACGGCACGCTCCTTCCAGTGGAAGACATTTACAAGGACATGCTTGAGCACGCGGGGTTCCATGACGTTCAGGTAGTCCGAATCCGCAAGCGCAATTCCAAGGCCGAACTCTTTGAGTACGATGTGAGAGGAAGAACGAATCAGCCGTCCATGCGATCCGCTGCACACGAAATCCGCGAGCGGGTTCCGCACCGGTGATCGTCGTTGTTCGATAGCAGCCACGCACTGGCAAGTTACAATGGAACGCGTCATCCTTCATGTCGACGTGGACGCCTTCTTCGCCTCGGTGGAGGAGCTGTGCGATCCGAGGCTGCGCGGGAAACCGGTTATGGTCTGCGGACACCGGGACACACGCACAGTCGTCGCCGCCGCGAACTACGAGGCCCGCAAATACGGCATCTCCTCCGGCACGCCGCTCGGGATCGCCAAGGTCCGGTGCCCCAACGGCGTCTTCATCGTGGGTGACCCGGAGAAATACGTCTATGCCTCGCTCCGGATGAACGACGTCTGCCGCGAGTTCTCGCCCATCGTGGAACGCTACAGCATCGACGAGAGCTTCCTCGATATCACAGGGACGGCGAAGTTCTTCGGCGGGCCGCTCGAGATGGGACGCCGGCTGAAGGAGCGCATCAAGCAGCGGTTCGGCCTGACGGTCTCCGCCGGCATCGGTCCGAACAAGGTCATCGCGAAAATGGCCTCGAAGCTGGAGAAGCCGGACGGGCTTACGCTGCTGACGGAGGCGGACGTGCCCACCCGCATCCACCCCATGCCGGTCAAAAAGCTGTTCGGCGTGGGCGGGCAGACGGAGAAGAAACTCGCGCAACTGGGGATCGCGACGATCGGGCAGCTCGCGGCGGCGCCGCGTGAGATACTCGAGCGCCTGTTTGGCATCTACGGCCTTTGCCTGCACGAGGCGGCGAACGGGCGCGACGCCTCGCCCGTCATCCCCGAGGCCGAGACCCCGCCCGCGAAGTCCGTCGGCAACAGCTACACGCTGCTCAAGGACTCGAACGACGAGGACCATCTCCTCCGGGTGCTGCTTGGGCTGTCGTCGAAGGTGGGCCGCCGGCTTCGCGAGGCGGGCCAGCGCGGCCGGACCGTCACCGTCACCTTCCGGTTCCACGATTTCACGACCTTCACCCGCGCGAAAACGCTGCCCATGCACGTCGACCGCGACAAACAGATCTTCGAGGTCGCCCGCGACATCTTCATCCGCGAGCGGCGGAAGAGCCCGAAGTACCGGGTGCCGGTCCGGCTGCTCGGAGTGAGCGTCTCCGGCCTCGCCACGGAGCAGGACGGGGCGCAACTCTGGCTGCTGGATCGGGCCTGCTGGAGCCGCTACGACGGGATGGTTCGGGCCGCAGACCGCATCCGCGACCGCTACGGGGAGCGGGCCCTCACCTGGGGCCGGCTGGTCCGGCGCCGCGCGATTGAACTGGCGGAGGTCGCCGGGAACCCGCAGATGCTCTCACACCGCATGGCCGCGCTCAGCTGGCAACGAAGGAGAAGCGGAACACCATAAGAACCTGTTTCGGCAGGCGTTGCCACCGTGGCACGGCCATCCTGGCCGTGTTCACATCTGGATTCCAACACGGGCGGGACGCCCGTGCCACAAAACCAGAAACGCGTTTTGAAACGTCGCCGGGCAGCCACATGGGGCTGCCCCTACAAGACACTGACCCATGACCGGACAGATACGGACAGATATGATTTGCTGTGCGGGGATCGTTGTGATATCATTCCCGCAAGTCGGGGTTCGGCGCGTGGCCGAATCAGGTGGAACCTCTTTTATGAAGGAGGAGGACAATGGGCAAGCGTCATGTGTGGATGGCCTTGGCGGTGGTCGCTCTGTGCTCGATGGCGGCCGGCTGCGCGGTCTACGGGCAGCAGCGCTATGGTTTTCAGGAGGTGGGAAGCGTCACGAACATGGAGCAGTGCCTCAGGGTGGCCGGCGGGCCCGACCTCATTCAGAAGGTAGGGGCCAACACCGTGTGCGTGTACCGGGGCATCGAGGGCTTCCAGGTACTCGGCATCTACGGAGAGGTCACCAAGAAGGATCGGGTCTTTGTCTTTGACGAGGCCGGCAAGATGGTCAGCGACAACCCGGTCAACAAGGGCAAAGGAATGTTCATCCTGGGCGCCATGAGCCCGATCTTCGAAGTCGAATAGTCCCGCCGCGGACAACCTGACGGGCTTGCAGAAGCGGGGGCGCATGTTGTGTGCGCCCCCGCTTCGCTCTTGTCGCAACGGCCCGGTCCCGCCGCAGGAAGCGCCGGGCGGCGGTATCTGCAGGTTCGTGCGGCACCTGATGGGCGACCGGAACCTCGCGAAGTACTGGTCACGGCGAAGCGGGCGAACTGACACGCTTTGGGGGCGTCGTGGACGAAAAGGGGACAGAGGAAGAGACCGGGGCAACGGCGGGCGAACGATCTGAGCCGGAACGGCCGCTCTGTGCGAACTGCATGGCGCCGAACGAACCGAGGGCGCATCTCTGCGCCAAATGCGGCGCCCCGCTCACCATGTTCGCAACGGTCGATCCGTTGTTGTGTATCCGTTCACTCGGTTGGGGTTACCGGCAGGCGACAGCCGGGCGAAGGGTCTCAAGGCTGATCGTTGTGGGCATGTTTCTCATCTTCGGGGTGGCGCTTCTCGGGTCGCTTCTTATGCTTTTCCCCCGGGGTGGAGCCGGCGAGGTTCACTGGGACGACGTGTTGGGTATGTTGTTAGTCGTAGGGCTGAGTGTTGTCTATATCCTCATCTTACTTAAGGTGGTCCACAATTACCGCAAGCCCGGAACGACGCGGGGAGAATCGGGTGCGACGTCCGAGACACCGCGCGAGGAAGAGCGATAAACCCCAACCACGTCGAATGCGCGTTGAAGGCAGCCGGTTTCCTCTGGTAAAATAGCTCTCGGCTAACGTCATCCTTCGTCCTTGCTCAGCCAGAAGAGAGGACCATGGCAAAGAAGCGAACGACAGCGAAACAGCTTGAGTTGAAGGGCATCTCCGCCGGAAAACCAGCGAAGAAAGCGGAGGTCCGGGAAAAGGCCAAGGCTTCCGCGAAGAAGGCCGTCGCCAAACACACCGGCCCGAAGACGAAGCTGAAGGTCAAGAAAGCCCCGGCGCCGGCGGCCCCGTCGGCGGTCGCCCATCCGGCCCCCGTCCAGACGCCCGAAAACACCGCCTCCGAGTCCACCGAGCCCGATGCTGCCATGGCCGGGG
>CAYXNI010000180.1:0-5571 GCA_964466285.1 uncultured Planctomycetota bacterium
CGAGCTTGAGGATTGGGAGGACGAGCGATGGTGCGGTGTAGGCGGGCAGGATGACCTCTTTGCGAGGGGAGCGGGCGGCGAGTGCGCGGAGGATGAGGTAGAAGGACGTGAGGCCGGATCCCGCGAGGCCGAGGTGGCGTGCGTCGAGGAAATGGGCGAGGCCGTTGCGGAAGGGGGCGGTGTCGGCGGCGAGAAGCGCGGCGGCGAGGTCGCGGAGTGTGATGGGCGTTCCGGCGGAGGGGATTCGGGTCACGGTTTGTCCTCGGCTGGTGAGAGGACGAGGAGATATGCGAAAGGCAACGGTCTGCCGACCGGCACGATCCGCAGTACGCGCAGGCCGCGCTCCGCGGCAGTCGAGGTGACTTGGCGGAGTGAGTGGGCGGTGGGGGCGAAGCGGCCGAGGAGCCGGTAAAGGGCGTAACGGAGGCGGAGGATGGGATGGGCGGCATTGCGGATGTCGGCGATGATGACGCCGCGTTGTGCGAGGTGTTTCGAGAGGGATTGGAGTGCGCGGACGGCGGTGCCGGTGTCGCCGAGGTTGTAGAGGGTGTTGAGGAGGAAGATGACGTCGAAGGGGCCTGGGAGCGGCGGCGGCGCGAAGAGGTCGCCGTGGATGGCGATGCAACCAGGTGCGACGTGTCGGAGGCGGTCGGCGGAGGAGTCGAGGCATATGCGCGCGGCGCCGGGGTAGATGTTCGTCTCGCGGAAAAGGAGGCCAGTGCCGCAGGCGGCGTCGAGGACGCGCTGTGCGTGCGGAGGTGCGATGCGTACGGCGGCGAGGCGGACTTTGCGTGCGGCTGGCGAGGACAGGCGGCAGAGGTCCTCAGTTCTCATGCTGGGACTCCGCTGGTCTGGCGTCTGGCGGGCCGAGCAGGGGTTCGAGTCGTTTCGCAACGAGTTGCCAGTCGAAGTGGTCGACGGTGCGCTGGCGACCGCGGGTTCCGAGGCGCGTGGCAAGATCGGGATCGGCGAGGATGCGGTTGACGGCGTGGGCGAGTTCGTCGGGCGAAAGGGGGTCGATGAGCAGGCCGGAATCTCCATCCTGGACGGCTTCTGCGGCGCCGCCGCTTCGTCCGGCGACGACGGGCTTGGCGCAGGCGGCAGCTTCGAGGAAGACGATGCCGAAGCCCTCGTAGTCGCCTTTGAGGTCTGAGGCGGCGGTGACGCGGTTGGGGAGGACGAAGACGTCGCACAGGTTGTAGTAGAGGGGGAGTTGCTCGTCGGGGACGCGGCCGGCGAAGATGACGCGGCCGTTAAGGTCGAGCTGGGCGGTGAGGCGACGCAGGCGGGCCTCTTCGCGGCCTGTGCCGACAATGATGTAGCGGACGTTGTGGTGGAAGCGGCCGGAGATTTGCGGCATTGCGCGGATGACGGTGTCGTGGCCTTTGCGTTCGTCGAGGCGGCCGACGGTGAGGAGGATTCTGGTTCCCTGGGGCTTGAAGCGGCGGACGAGGTCGTCGGTCGGGGGTTGTGGGCGGAAGCGGCCGGTGTCGACTCCTGGCGTGATGGTGATGAGCTTTTGGGGTGCGACTCCGAAGCGGATGAACTCCTGTCGGGTGCATTCGCTGTTGGCGATGATGTGTGTGGCGGCGTTGCAGACTTTGTGCATGAGCCATCGGAGCGGGGCGAGGCGGCCCATGCGGACGGTTTCGGAGCCGTAGACGTAGACGGCAAAGGGGACGCCGTAAAGTTTGGAGCAGAGGAGGCCGGCGAGCCCTGTGGAGACGAGCTGGCCGCAGTGGATTGTGGAGAATCGATAGCGGCGCTGGAGTCTTGCGGTGAGCCAGGCGTCGAGGATCATTTTGTGCAGCTTGTGGGCGCGGCCTGGTCCGAGGGGGATGTGTTCGCGGAAGACGGGGAAGGGGAGTGCGGCGTCGAAGGCCTTGTCACCGCCGGTGTTGGGGGCGAGGACGGCGATGCGGTCGTGCGGTAGGCGGCGCCAGGCTTCGTAGAGTTGTGTGGAGATGCCGCTGATGATGGGCGGGAAGTCGTTGGTGACGAGGAGGCATGTCATGGCGATTCCGTGGCGGCGTTGAGGGCATCGAGGACGAGTGTGGCGAAGCGTGCGGGGGAGAAGTGCATGGCTCGCTCGAGCCCCTTGGTTCTGAGCTCGTGGCGCAGTGGTTCGTCGGTGAGGGTGCGGGTGAGGGCGTCGACGCAGGATTTCAGGTCGTCGGGGTCGGCGAGTAGTGCGGCGCCATCGGTGACCTCTGGGAGGGAGGTGCGGTTTGAGCAGACGACCGGCGTGGCGCAGGCCATGGCTTCGAGGACAGGGAGGCCGAATCCTTCCCACCGGGAGAGTGTGATGAAGGCGGAGGCTCCGGCGTATAAGGCAGGGAGGTGTTCTTCCTGAACGTAGCCGGGGAGGATGACTCGGTCGGAGAGGTTGAGTTCGCGGATGAGGCGATCGGCCTTGGACGTTCCCTTGTCGTGGGCGCCGGCGAGGACAAGGCGGTATCGGGCGCGGAGGTCTTGGGGGAGTGCGGCGTAGGTGCGGAGGAGGCCGTCAACGTTTTTGTGGGGGCCGAAGTTGCCGACGTAGAGGAGATAGTCGCCGTCGATGTGGCAGGATTGCCTGGCCTGAAGGAGGCGTGCAGGGTCGTCGATGGGACGGTACTCCGGGTTGACGCAGTTGCCGACGACGTGGATTTTGCGGGGGGGGACTTCAAGGAGTTCGATGATGTCGCGTTGGGAGTACTGAGAGACGGTGAGTATGGCTGCGGCGCGGCGGGCGAAGCTGGCGGCGAAGGAGCGGAAGGCGCGGCAGTAGACGGAGCTTCGTCCGGAGATTTCGGGCGGCATTCGGAGGAAGAGGAGGTCGTGGATGGTGGTGAGGACCGGGCAGGATCGGATGCCCGGGGCCTTGAAGTATGGGGAGAGAAAGACGTCGAGCTTGTCGCGGCGAGCGATTTTGGGGAGGGTGACGCGGTCCCACCACCATGTGGCGGCCTCTCTGGCCCGGCGGGTGCGTGCCCGGTGGGGCTTTTCGAGGTGTGCGTGGAGGGTGAAGGCGGTGTGCTGGTTGCCGTAGAGGAAGATGTCGGGCGGGTGGGGTTGGAGTGAGAGCGCGCGGAGGAGGTTCGTTACGAACCGTCCGATGCCGGTAAGCGAGCCGGCTCGCAGGTCCCTGCAGTCAATTCCGAGCTTCACGGGATCGATTATAGCAGAGGGGTGCGCGGGGGGTCAACGAGGGACGGCGGGGAATGCGGTCCTTGTCCCCGGGCTTGCCCTTCGGGCTGCACCCGGGGCTGCGATCAGGCTGTGCCCTTGCGGTTGCATCCCTCGGAAAGTTGTGGTGGGGTCAGGGCGTGCGCGGGTTGACAGTTGTGGGAAGTGCGATAAGATATCGCTGTGGGGGAGGCGCTGTGTTGTGGAGTGTGTTTGTGGGTGACAAGTGTGTGCCGTGCGGGTTCCGGGGCGAAGACCGTGTGGGCGGTCTGATGGGCGTGGCTCCCCGGATGGCGGTGCGCGACAATTATGCGCTGAGCATGATTTATACGCCTGGGGTCGCTGAGCCTTGCCTGGAGATCGCGCGGGAGTCTGAGCTGTCGTATCGCTACACGTGGCGTGGGAACGCCATGGCGGTGATGGGCGGTGAGGTGGCGTGGCTGCCGCGGCTGGAGCGGGCGGCGGCGGCCTTGAAGGTGCTGGCGGGGATCGACGCTGTGCCGCTGGTCGTTGCGGCGCGTCGGCCGGGCGACCTTGTGCGTGTGGTCGGCAGGACGGTGTCGACTTTCGGTGGGGTGTGGCTGCTGGGGTTCAAGGGTGGTGAGGCTGGGCGGGCGATGGAGGAGCTGGGGGAGATCGGTGTTCCGGTGATTCCTCCGCCTCGTGACGGGGAGCATTGCCTGGCGGACTTGTCGGTTTTTCCGGGGTTGATGCGGGCGATGCTGGATCTGCGGGTGAAGAGGCTGGAGGCGGTTCTTGTCGCCGAGGCCGTGAAGGCGGGTGACGAGCTGGAGCTGTCGTTCGGGTCTGCGGTTCGTGTGGCGCGTGCGGTGGCGGAGAAGGCGATTGAGATGGGTTTGTCTGGAAGTGGGGTGACGGCTGGTGCGGTGGAGGCGCGGCTGGCGGAGTATCTTGAGACAGGCCGGCTGCGGCCGCTGGTGAACGTGGATGACTGGGTGGAGGCGGTGTCGGCGCGTGAGTGTGCGCTGCGGCTCCACGCGGCGCTGGGGGGGACGCTGGAGATGAAGCCGAGCGTCCAACCGCGCGATCCGGCACGGCTGCGGGCGGTTCTGGAGGGGGCCGAACGGGCTTCGTCGGCGATCGCGGAGGATCCGAAACTGGCTGACCGGCTGACGTGCAGGGGGAACATGGTTGCGGTGGTCACGGACGGGAGTGCGGTGCTGGGACTGGGCGATATCGGCGCGGGCGCCGGGCTGCCGGTCATGCTGGGGAAATGCGTGCTGTTCAAGACGCTGGGCGGCTGCGACGCGGTTCCCGTGTGCATTGACTCGCGCGACACGAGAGAGATAGTGGATATCGTGGAGGCGCTTGCCCCGTCGTTCGGCGGGATCAACCTGGAGGACATCTCGGCTCCGCGCTGTTTTGAGATTGAGGAGGAGTTGAAGAAGCGGGTGGACGTTTTTGTTTTTCACGACGACCAGCACGGGACGGCGGTGGTGACGCTGGCGGGGCTGATCAACGCGGCGAAGCTGGCGGGGAAGACGCTGGGCGAGCTGACGGTGACGTTCAACGGGGCCGGGGCCGCGGGCATCGCCGTGACGAAGCTGCTGATGGCGGCCGGCGTCGAGGACGTGATCCTGTGCGACCGGTCGGGCCCGATTTACGAGGGCCGGCCGGAACACATGAATGGGTCGAAGACGGAGATTGCACGGCTGACGAATCGTGGCTTGGTGAAGGGGACGCTGGCCGACGCCGTGCGCGGGCGGGACGTGTTCATCGGCCTGTCGGGGCCGGGGGTGTTGACGGCGGGGATGGTTCGGACGATGGCGAAGTCGCCGATCGTTTTTGCGATGGCGAATCCTGTGCCGGAGATTCTGCCGGGCGAGGCTTTGGCGGCGGGTGCAGCGGCGGTGGCGACGGGGCGCTCGGACTTTGCGAACCAGATTAACAACTGCCTCGGGTTCCCCGGCATCTTCCGAGGGGCGCTCGACGTGCGAGCGAGGTCGATTAACGATGGGATGAAGCTGGCGGCGGCGGAGGCGATCGCAGGTCTTGTGGAGGAAGGGCGACTGGGCCGGGATTACTTCATTCCGAGTGCGCTGGACTTGCGTGTGGCTCCGGCGGTAGCGTCGGCTATCGCCAAGGCGGCAATGGAAACGGGCGAGGCGCGGGCCGAGGCCGATCCCGCGCAAATCGCGAGACGGACGAAGCGGCTACTTTACGAGGGAGGATAGGAAGGAGGATAGGAAGATGGAGTTCAAGGGAAGCAAGACGGAAGCGGCGGTTCTGACGGCGTTCGCGGGCGAATCGCAGGCGCGGAACCGGTACACGTTCTTCGCGAGCGTGGCCCGGAAGGCGGGCTATGAGCAGATTGCGAATATCTTCTCGGAGACCGCGGAGAACGAGAAGGAGCACGCGAAGCTGTTCTTCAAGCACCTGCGG
>CAYXNI010000181.1:0-5551 GCA_964466285.1 uncultured Planctomycetota bacterium
GACGTCGACCAGCTCCCGTCCGTCGGCCCAGGCAACGTGCTCCGCGACATCATCGGCTCCGGCGTCTTCCCCGTGAAGCGGCTCGAACAGATTTTCCGCCAGAGCGAACGCAGCCCCATCATCTGGAACGCGCACCAGATCAACCACGGCCGCATGCCCAACATCAAGCCAAAGGCAAGCGCGGAGCAGGAAGGGTTCTACTTCATCGAGCGCAACACACCGGAGGAAGTCCTCGAAACCATCAAGGAGCTGTGCACGGCGCGCATCCCACAGCGGTTCAACCTCGACCCAATCGCGGACGTCCAGGTGATGGCGCCAATGTACAAGGGCCTCATCGGCGTCACGAACCTCAACGACGAGCTGCGCGCGTGCCTCAATCCGAACGCCGGGCCCGTCGTCCAGCGGTTCGGCCGCTCCTTCGCGCCCAACGACAAGGTGATGCAGACTCAGAACGACTACGAGAAGGACGTCTTCAACGGCGACATCGGCCGCGTCGCCGACATCGACCGGGTGGAGGGGAAGATCGTGGTGCGGTTCGACGACAAACTCGTCGATTACAAGTTCGACGAGCTCGACAGCCTGCAGCCGGCGTACGCGATCTCGGTCCACAAGTCACAGGGCAGCGAGTATCCGGCCGTCGTGATCGCGCTCGCGTCGCACGATTACGTTATGCTCCAGCGGAACCTGCTGTACACGGCCGTGACGCGCGGGATCAGGCTCGTCGTGATCGTGGGCGACAAGAAGGCGCTGGCGGTCGCCGTCCGCAACGACCGTATCCGCCGGCGGCACACGAGGCTGGCAGAGAGGCTGAAGGGCAGATGACGCATCCCCGGATCGACCTGAACGCCGAGCCGGTGTGGACGCCGGGCGCGAACCCGGGCGTGACCGTGTTCGCCGCGGCGGGGCAAGAACGCGGCGGCCGCCGCGTCCCCGGCAGCCCGTTCGCCCGCGACGTCCGCGGGGCGAAGTGGTCGCCCGCCTACCGCGCCCACATGTACCACACCAAGGTCCCGCCCGAGGCCATAGAACCTTACATAGATCACTACACATCGCCCGGCGACACCGTCATGGACCCGTTCTGCGGCTCGGGGATGACCGGCCTGGCGGCGCTGCGCCGCGGCCGGCGGGCTCTCCTCTCCGACCTCTCGCCGTTCGCCACGTTCCTCGCGTACAACAACTGCGAGCGGGTCGACGCGGCCGCGCTGCGGGCCGCGCTCGACGAACTGCTGCTCCGGGCCCGTTCGACACTCGAGCGGCTGTATCGAACAACGTGCCCGCACTGCGGGGGCGGGGCGGAGATCAAGTACACAATCTGGAGCGACGTGCTGCGCTGTCCCGGGTGCGGGAAGAACTACGTGCTCTGGGACGCGGCGCTGGGCCGGGGCGGCCGGGTAAAGGACCGGTACCCGTGCCCCTCGTGCGGGCGGAGGATTGCGAAGCGGCTCAAGGACCGCACGGGCAGCCGGCCCGCCGCGGCGTGCCTCGACTGCCCGAACGGCTGTGACGTGAAGGAGGTGCCGGCGGCGCGAAGCACCGCCGCGACGCGCGCCTCGACGGACGTACTCTGGCATCCGACCGATGAGATTCCCGGCGGGCTGGACGAGCTCAGCCGGGTGCGGCGGAGCGGCGTCCGGACCGTCGCCGACCTGTTCACGCCCCGCAACCTCCACGCGCTCGCATTCCTCTGGGCCGGGGCGTCGAAGCTCGAACCGCACGTCCTCCGCGCCCGCGCGCTCTTCGCGGTCACCGCGATCATGGTCCGCTCGTCCCGCCTCATCAAGTACATCCCGTCCCGGCGGATGGCGCCCGGCCCGATCCTCGGCACAATGTACCTCCCGAGTTTCAGCGCCGAGATCAACGTGCTCAAGCTCTTCGAGCGCCGCATCGACATGCTCTGCCGGGCGGCCGAGGACGCTCCCGATTCAGCCGGCCGCCTCTGCATCTCGACGCAGAGCGCGTGCGACCTGTCCACCGTGCCGGATGCCTCGATCGACTACGTCTTCACCGACCCGCCGTTCGGCCACAACATAATGTATTCCGAGCTCAACTTCCTCTGGGAGAGCTGGCTCGGCTGGCGCACCGACACCCGGCAGGAGGCCGTGGTCAGCCGCAGCCAGCGGAAGGGCGTGGGCGAGTACGGCGGCCTGATGGCTGCGGCCTTCGCCGAGATCCACCGCGCGCTCAAGCCCGGCCGCTGGATGACGCTTGTGTTTCACAACACCCAGGCCGCGGTCTGGGCCGCCATCCAGCGCGGCGTCGCCGAGGCCGGCCTCCGCGTCGAGGGCATCCAGACCCTCGACAAGTCGCACGAGACCTTCAAGCAGGTGACCGCCGGCGGCGCCGTCGGCTACGACGTGGTCGTCAACTGCCGCAAGCCGCCCATCGGAAGACGCGCCGGGCGTTTGCCGCGGCCACGGCAAATCCGCTTGCCGTTCCCAGCGGACAATGAACGCGAGGCGCTCCGCCTCCTCCGGCAGCTCCTTCAGTCAGCGCCGGACGGCCCGTGCAAGGAGCGGACCTCGCGCTACCTCCACGCACGGCTCACCGGCGAACTGGTCAAGTCCGGCGCCGCGGTCACGCTCGGTTACAAGGAAGTGCTCCGGATGCTGCACGATCACTTCCTCTCTCACGGGAAACATTGGACGATATGCCCTACGAACGAGCGGACGCCATAACGATTCGCTACGTGGACTACAGCGAGACGAGCCGGGTGTTCACGTTCTACACACGCGAGTTCGGCCGCATCCCAGCTCTCGCCAAGGGCGTCAAGCGGAAGTACAGCAAGCTCATCGGCCACGTCGACCTGCTCTCGCACTGCGAAATCGTGTTCGTGTCGGGGGCGGCCCGTGAGCGTCTGAACATCCTGACCGAGGCGAGCGCGGCCGAGTCCTTCCCCGGCATCCGCGCACAGTTGCCCCGCTACTACGCCGCCTGCCACGCCGCCGAGCTGATTTACCGGATGACGGCCGAGGAGGATCCGAACGACGAGCTGTTCGAGCGCTTTCTCCGTCTCCTGCGCCGTCTCGATCAGGGCGCCGATCCCGCCCTCGCGCTGTTCGCGTTCGAGGGGCACCTACTGATGCTCTGTGGCTTCATGCCGCAATTGACGGCGTGTGTCTCCTGCGGCAAGCCGATCCGCGAGAAGAAGGTAGCCTTCGCGACTGTGCGCGGCGGGGTGGTCTGCTCCGCCTGCTCGCCCGGCGAGGCTCACCTGATCGAAAACATCCCAGCCGGGGCGCTGAGCCTGTTCGACCGGCTGGCCCGGGACAGGCTGACCCGGCTCGACCGCGTCACGGTCTCTCACCAGGCCGCGAAGCAGGTCCGGGCGTTTCTCAACCAGTACGAATCCCAGGTTCTCAATCGGGAACTCGAGACCGCCAAGCACCTGTGACGCCCCGCCTCGGCGCAAATGGCTCAATGACGGAATGATGATGAGGATAATAGCGGGGGGACTATGCGCCGCGCAGTTGGCGCGCCGACTGCGCCAAGGAGGTCAGGACCTTGCGGACCACGGCGACGGTGCCCGCGCCCGCGGGAAGAGTATCTATCAGAACGAGGAGCGAAGAGCCGGACGCATCGTCGATGGCGAGCGCCCCGTAGTCGAGGAGACGGTTGTTGCGGAGCGCGGCTTCATAGGCGGCGCCGTCCGCCGGCCCGCAGTTCACGACGAACCGGCATATCGCGGCTCCCTCGCAGTCGACCTCGCTGAGAACGATGGAGACCAGCTCCGTTCCGCCGGCCACCGGAACTTCGACCTGGTAGCCCTGGGGTTCGGGCCGCCACGTGCAGGCCATGGCCTGCAGGGCGCGCTCAATGACCTCGGCCAAATCCCCGCGGCCCGCCGGTTCCGCCTCGGGTCGTGCGGTGTAGATCGGCTGCAGTCGTGGAGCCTTCGGGGCGCTCGCCGCGGGCGGTTGAGGCGCCGACGGGACGGGAGCGGCGGGCGGCGGAGGCGGAGGCGGAGGCTGAGACGCGGGCGGAGCGCCGGCCGCGCACGGCACCTCCTCCGGCTGGTCGCCGCGACGCGCCAGGGCCGACAGGGCCTGTTCCTTGACGAACGGATCGGACTGCTCTTCGGAGATCTTCCGGAGGAGTTGACATGAAGCCGGACCGTTCATCTTGCCCAGTGCGACGACAATGTGGTCGTGAAGCTCCGGGTCGCTGGTGCGAGTGGCAGCGGCAAGGGCGTCGATCATCGGCTCCCCGTAACACTCGGCGACGAGGTCCACGATTTCCCACCGTGCGGGCACGGAGTAGTCGCGCAGCATTCGGGCGAGCGGCGCCTTTGCGCTCTCAGCCCGCAGCCGGGCGAGGGCGAAGAGCACCCGGCGCCGGAGCGACATGTCCTTCTCGATCAGCAGCAGCTCGAGTTCGCTGACCGCGGCGGGGTCTCCCAGGTTGCCCAGGGCCTCGGCGGCCGCGGCCTTCAGCGGCAGGTCCTCCTTACTCAGGGCCGCCATGAGCGCGTCGAAGACTTGGCCATGTGTCTCGGTTCCCTGCGGCCACCGCGTCAGCCCCAGGCCCTCGACGCCGTACTGCGCCAGCTCCGGGTCCTCGGACTGCGCGATCTTAAGCAGTGCCGTCGTGCCGTCGAGAGTCTGGCGGGAAGCGACCGCCTGAGCGGCCGACGTGCGAAGCTCGCGGGACTCCGCCGGGTTCTGGATGGTGCCGATGAGCGCCTGCAGCAGCTCGTCATCGATTGCGCGTGTACGGGCGAGGACCACGGTGGCTGCGCCGGCGACGGTGGGATCGGCGGACCGGCGGGCGTCTTCGAGCGGCGGTTGAGCCGGCGCGTATCCGAGGCGGCCCAGGACAATCGCCGTGCGGAAACGAACGATCTCGTCCTCGGTTTGGGCCGTGGCCCAGGCCTCGGCCAGAAGCGACTCGTCCACGCGCTCTGACGGGCCGAAGTCGCCCGGCTTGTCGCGCGACATGGCCTCGTCCACGATGTCTGCAATCAGAGAGGCCAGCTGGCCTTCTCCGAACAGGCCGTCTTCCAGCCAGTCGTTGAACAGCGAGATGTTCATTCTTTCCCCTTGTGCAGTGCAGGGCAAACGCATTATACAGACCCCCGAGCCGGGTGTCAAACCGTCGTACGCCTGAAACGGCAGGGGCCGTTGACGGCGCTGCTCCGCGGGCCTATAATCCGGTAAGGGCCGGGAGCTTGCGAGGTGAAGTTTATGCCGTTTGCATCGATTCCAGACGTCCTGGCGGATATCGCCGCGGGCAAGATGGTGGTCGTCGTCGACGACGAGAACCGCGAGAACGAGGGCGACCTCGTCATGGCGGCGGAGAAGGTCACGCCCGATGCGATCAATTTCATGCGGAAGTTCGGAGGCGGCCTGATCTGCATGCCGCTCTCGGCGGAGCGGTGCGACCGGCTGAAGCTGGACGTCCTGCCGGGCGACAAGCCCAAGAACCTGTGCGCGTTCACGATCTCGATCGGCGCGAAGCACGGCACGACCACGGGCATCTCGGCGGCGGACCGGGCGCTCACGATCCAGACGGCGATCCGGGACGACGCGAAGCCGGATGACCTGAATCGCCCGGA
>CAYXNI010000182.1:0-1808 GCA_964466285.1 uncultured Planctomycetota bacterium
CCTTCTCTTTTCCGGTCTGGACATCGATCTTCCGGAGTTGGCCGTGACCGTCTTCACCGGCCATGGATACATACAACAGTGTGGATGAATCGGCGGACCACACCGGCCGCAAAAACGGGGTCACATAGACCTTGGTGGGGGCCAGTTTCCTTGCCTTGCCGCTCGTAATGTCGCTGACCACGAGTGTCGCTGTCTTTTCCTCCGCCTGTTCGAAGTATGCCAGGCTCTTTCCATCAGGAGCAACAGCCGCCGTCTGTCTGGCGATCCCGTCCGCCGGCAGCGGGATTTCCCGCTGAATCTTGCCGTCCAGCCCGACCAGGAGCACCACGGGCTTCCCGGCCGAGACGCTCTCGATCGTCAGTGTCTTCGAGTCGCCGAGCCAGCCCGGGCCATACAACTCGCTGCCGAAAAGTTCATCCTTCCCCTTGGGATAACTAAAGCCCAAGAGGAGCCGGTCATTGCCGGAGTCGGCCGCCTGGAGCATCAGTTCGGCGCTGATCGTTTCAACGTCGTTCTGCAGTTTCTTTGTCAACTTAAAATACGCGATCCACTTGCCGTCGGGCGACCACGCCGCGGGGCTGAGCGTGGTGTCCTTCACTCCCGCGGGAATCCGCGCCACGTCGCGGATCGCCTTGCCCGACAGGTCGGTCATCACCAGAGCCGCGATTCTGTCCTCGCCGAACACCGGAAAAACCAGCTTCTTCGAATCCGGCGACCACGCCACGGGATAGAAGCAGGCGAGGCAGTACACGACCAGCGCAATCAGCGCCGCCAACGCACACCGTTCGGATACCTTGCTCTTCATTTTCCCCCTCCTTCCAGGCGAGCAGGAACTCTGAGTTCCACGTGCTCAACTATCGTACCATTTCGGCTTCTTCGCATAAAGAGTCGGGCCGTTCACGAGCGGCCGGAGCAGCCGCCGCACCAGCTGCCGCCCGCCGACCTTCGCGGCGTACCAGAGAAGATTCCGATACACCCGCCGGTGCCGGGCGTCCGGGCTCTTCCCGCCCGTTCGCCAGATGCTCCGCAACTTGGCCGCCGACACGTGCAGCAGCAGGTGCGAGTAGAAGTCCTCCAGTTCCGCCCGCGTCAGGTGGTCGGTCTCCACCACGGGCGTGAAGAAGTTGTACTCGCCGAAATCGTCGCTCATCCGGTATCCGGCGGCCCGCAGCGTCTCACGGATTTCCGTGCCCGGGTTCGGCGTGATCGGGATATAGAAAACGTAATCGATAGGAAACGAGTACTGAAGATCGCGCAGGCCCGCGAGCGTCTGTTTGGACTCCCACGGCAACCCGTAGATGACCGTTCCGATGGTGAAGACGCTCGGATAGCGCCGCCGGAATATCTCGAACGCCTTTCGCGTGACCTCCGGTCCGTTGTGATCGCGATGGAGCAGCGCCAGTTCGGCCGCGTCGCCGCGTTCGACCCCGATGTACGCCTGCACCAGGCCGGCCCGGACGAGCCTGTCCATAATGCCCAACTCCTCGTCCCGCACGACGAAGTCCGCCCGCATCCAGGCGGTGAACTTGACGTCCAGCCCGGCCGCAAGCATCAGGCCGGCGAAGCGGTCCGTCCACCTCGGGTCGGTGTTGAAGCACGGATCGACGAAATTGATGGTCCTGCGGCCGTAGTCCCTGGCGAGCCACGCCACCTCGTCGAACGTCCGCTCGGGCGACTTCGAGCGATAGCAGGGCACGACGGCCTCGTCCTGCGGCTCGCCGAAATGCTTCCACAGAATGCAGAAGCTGCACTGCCCCGTGCAGCCCCGGCTGTGTTCGAGCGACGCCAGGGCCGGATGGTTCTTCGAC
>CAYXNI010000182.1:1908-5542 GCA_964466285.1 uncultured Planctomycetota bacterium
CCCCGTGCAGCCCCGGCTGTGTTCGAGCGACGCCAGGGCCGGATGGTTCTTCGACCCGCGACCGTACGCGTCCACGTGCAGCAGGTCGTACGCCGGCCGTGGGAGCGTGTCCAGATCGCGGATCGGATCGCGCGGCGGGTTGACACGGACGACGCCGTTCTCCGTGTAGGCAAGGCCGCGCACGCCGCTGAAATCGTTATCATCCCTCAGCAGCTTGCCAAGCAGTTCGGAGAACGTCTCCTCGCCCTCGCCCCGCACGACGAAGTCGAAGTCGCCCGTGGCCAGCGTCTCTTCGATCGCGTAGCTGAAGTACACCCCGCCGGCGATGACGATCGTTCGCGGCGAGACCTGTTTGGCCAGCCGGGCGAGCCGCAGTCCCTCCGCCGACGAGACCGTTTCCTCCCCGATGCAGACCATGTCCGGCGGGTCGCGGCGGAGCGTCTGCTCGAGCGTCTTCCAGCCGGCGTGCAGCGCGGGGCAGTCCAGGATCGAGACCTGCAGCGCCGGAAAGCGGACGCGGGCCGCAGCCGCGAGCGAGCAGAACCCAAGCGGCGGCCAGAACGCACTCGCCGCCGAGTTGAACGGCCACAGATACCTCGGCGTCCGGACGAACAGAACCCGCGCGTCATCTCGCATTGCGTCATCCCGCATTGCCCCGATCCCCCTCACCGGTCGGTCGTACGACACTGTACTTCTTCCCGGAGGGATTGGCAATTATCTTGCTCACACATCCTGCTCACGGCGAGCCTGATCACGATCCCCGCCCCTGCCCACATCCTTGTATTCCAACCACCTGTGACACCAAAAGCGGAATCGCTGTTGCCCGAGCCGAATGGTTGACTTCGCACTTTTTGCGTTGTAGAATCCCGTCGGCTGCAGAGGTTTTCAACCGCACCGATTTCCGGGATCGCGCTCGCAGTAATGGCTGGCTTCGGACGGACCACTGTTATCGGGGTCGGACTGATCGGGGGATCGCTCGGCTTGGCGCTTAAGAAGCACTGTCTGGCGAATGAGATCGTTGGGGTCGGGCACCGCGAATCGACCCTGAAGAAGGCCCAGGAGATCGGGGCGATCGACCGGTGGACGCTGGACGTGGCGGACGGCGTGAGGACGGCCGACCTGGTGGTGCTCTGCACGCCGGTGGGCCTGGTCGCCGAGAAGGCGGCCGAGGCACTGCCCGCGATGAAGCCGGGCAGCATCTTGACCGACGTCGCCAGTGCGAAGGCCGCCATCACGCGGAAGATCGAGGCCGTGCTGCCCGACGGGATTGCGTTTGTTCCGGCGCATCCGATGGCCGGCTCGGAGAAGCGCGGGATCGAGAACGCCCGCGCCGGCCTGTTCGAGGGTTCACGCTGCATCCTGACGCCGACGGGCCGGACGCCCTCGGGAGCGGTCGACGCGGTCCGGGCGATGTGGCAGGGGATCGGGGCGTCGGTCGAGACGCTCGACGCGGACGAGCACGACCGGATCGTGGCCCAGATCAGCCACTTGCCGCACCTGCTTGCGTCGCTTATTGTCAATGCGCCGGATGACGCGAGCCTGCCGTATGCGGCGACCGGCCTGCGGGACACGACGCGGATCGCGGCGAGCGACGTGAAGTTGTGGCTGGATATCTTCAAGGACAACCGGGAGCACCTGGCGTCCGCGCTGGAGCGGTTCGCCGATGAATTCGAGGCGGCTGCCATGGCGCTCGGCGACTGTGACTGGAAGGCGCTGGAGGCGATTCTCGAACGCGCCCGGAAGAGGAGAATATCGCTGGACTCCGGGCCGGGCGCCAGCGAGAATGGGCGGTGAGCGAGGGGCCTGGGGCCGCCTGGACCGGACGGCGCCGGCCCCGGCGGGCGGAACAACCGGGTATGACGGGGCACTGATGCCCCGAGTGAACGTGGAGGACGACATTGCTCTGGCAGATTGATGTCGCGCTGAAGCCGGACCGGATCGACCCGCAAGGCGAGGCCGTGAAGCACGAGGCCGAAGCGATCGGCGTGACGGGCGTCAGGGACGTCCGGTACGTGCGGGTGTTCGTGATCGACGCCAAGCTGTCGCGGCCGGACGTCGAGCGGATTGCGGGGCAGCTCCTCGCGGACCCGGTCGTCGACCGGTACGCGATCGGCGAGCCGGTGCTGGATGAGAAGGCGAAGGGCCTGCGGATCGTGCAGGTGGTGCGCAAGCCGGGCGTGATGGACCCGGTCGAGACGAGCACGCTGAAGGGCATCGCCGACATGGGCCTGCGCGCGAACGTGGTGCGGACGGCACGCAAGTATTACATCTACGGCTCGCTGTCCGCGGCCGACGCGAAGCGGATCGGCGAGAAGGTCCTGGCGAACGACATCATTGAGCACATCATTCTCGGCCCTGAGAAGATCCGCGAGATCCCGCGCGGCCACAAGACCCCGTTCCAGAAAGTGGTCGTGCCGTTGCTCGAGGCGGACGACGCCGAGATGATGCGGATCAGCCGCGAGGGCGTGCTGTCGCTCAACCTGGCCGAGATGAAGATCATCCGGGAGCACTTCCGCGCGCTGGGCCGCAACCCGACCGACGTGGAACTGGAGACGCTCGCGCAGACGTGGTCGGAGCACTGCGTCCACAAGACGTTCCGGGGCGTGATCAACTACAACGGCGAGATCATCGACAACCTGCTCAAGCAGACGGTGATGAAAGTGACGCGGGAACTCGACCGGCCGTGGTGCCTGTCGGTGTTCAAGGATAACTCCGGGGTGATCGAGTTCAACGACGAGTGGGGCATCGCGTTCAAGGTTGAGACGCACAATCATCCGTCAGCGCTCGAGCCGTACGGCGGCGCGGGGACGGGCATCGGCGGCGTGATCCGCGACCCGATGGGCACGGGGATGGGCGCGAAGCCGATCCTGAACACGGACGTCTTCTGCTTCGGGCCGCCGGACTACCCGGCCGACAAGCTCCCAAAAGGCGTGATGCACCCGCGGCGGATCATGCGGGGCGTGGTGGCGGGCGTCCGCGACTACGGGAACCGGATGGGCATTCCGACGGCGAACGGTGCGGTGTTCTTCGACGAGCGGTACGTGGGCAACTGCCTCGTCTACTGCGGGAACGTGGCGCTGATTCCGAAGAAGGGAACGACGAAGGCGGCGCGGCCGGGCGACCTGGTCGTCGTGATCGGCGGGCGGACCGGGCGCGACGGCATCCACGGTGCGACGTTCTCGTCGGTCGAGCTGCACGAGGAGACCTCTAGCAGCCACGTGCAGATCGGGAACGCGATCACCGAGAAGAAGATGCTGGACGTGTTGCTGGTGGCGCGGGTCCGCGGACTGTACACGTGCGTCACGGACTGCGGGGCCGGCGGGCTGTCGTCGGCGGTGGGCGAGATGGGCGCCGAGCTCGGCGCGGAAGTGGACCTCGAGAAGGTGCCGCTGAAGTACGAGGGGCTGACGTACACGGAGATCTGGATTTCGGAGGCGCAGGAGCGGATGGTCATCGCCGTCCCGCCCGAGCGCGAGAAGGCCGTGCACGAGCTGTGCGCGTCCGAGGACGTCGAATCGACCACGCTCGGCCGCTTCACGAATACCGGGCGGCTGGTGCTGCGGTACGAGGGTGTCGAGGTCGGGAACCTCGACATGGACTTCCTGCACAACGGCGTGCCGCGGCTCGAGCGCAA
>CAYXNI010000183.1:0-5471 GCA_964466285.1 uncultured Planctomycetota bacterium
CGCATTCTGACAGGCAGAAAAAAGGCATAATCCATGGACCGGTTCGACATTCAGGGTGGGACGAGGCTCGCGGGCGAAGTCACCGTCAGCGGCGCCAAGAATGCCGCCCTGCCCATCATGGCCGCAGCACTGATGGGCACGGACACCAGCCGCATCCGCGGCGTCCCCGACCTGCGCGACATCGACACCATGGCCGCCATCCTGCGCGAGCTCGGCGCACGCGTCGAACGGACGGCGGACGGCACACTCGAAATCACGCCCACGGAAGAGTCCCAGTGCGTCGCCCCGTACAAGCTGGTCAGCCAGATGCGCGGCAGCATCTGCGTGCTGGGGCCGCTCCTCGCCAAGCGCAAGAAGGCCTGCGTCTCCCTGCCCGGCGGCTGCGTTATCGGCGTCCGCCCCATCGACCTGCATCTCAAGGGCATCGCCGCACTCGGCGCCACGCTGTCCCTGAGCGACGGTTACGTCGAGGCCACCGCCAACCGCCTCACCGGGTGCGAGATGTACCTCGGCGGGGCTTTCGGATCGACCGCGCTTGGCACGTGCAACGTGATGATGGCCGCATGCTTCGCCGAGGGCCGCACGGTCATCGAGTGCGCCGCCTGCGAGCCCGAAATCGTCGACCTCGCCGCCTTCCTCACCAAAATGGGCGCACACATCGAAGGAGCCGGAAGCCACCGCATCGTCATCGAAGGCGTCAAGGAACTCAAGGGCGCCGACCATCGCATCATCCCCGACCGCATCGAGGCCGGGACCTTCATGGCCGCAGCCGCAATGACACTCGGCTCCGTCACCATCAAAGGCATTCGGCTGGACCACCTGTCCGCCGTGATCGACGTCTTCAGCCAGATCGGCGTGCGGATCGACCGCCTCGGCGACACCGCCTGCAAGGTGAACGCCAACGACGGGTTCCGGGCCACCGACGTCGTCGCACTCCCCTACCCCGGCGTCCCGACCGACATGCAGGCGCAGATCTCCGCACTGCTCGCCACCGCCAACGGCATCAGCGTGGTCACCGACAAGGTCTTCCCCGACCGCTTCATGTACGTCGCCGAGCTCAACCGCATGGGCGTCCAGATCCGCAAGGAAGGCTCGAGCGCCATCATCGTCGGCAAGCCCAGGCTCATGGGCGCCGAGGTCATGGCGTCCGACCTCCGGGCCAGCGCCGCGCTCGTGATAGCCGGCATGGCCGCACACGGAAAGACCATCGTTCACCGCATCTATCACATCGACCGCGGCTACGAGCGCATCGAGCAGCGGCTCAACGCGCTCGGCGCACGGATCGAACGCGTTGACGAAGACCCGAGAACGGAAAGAGGCGATGTTTGATTCCATAACCAACGCGCTCAATAACGTCTTCAAGAACTTCCGGAAGCAGGGCAAGCTCACGGAAGCCAACATCATGGAGGGCATGCACCAGATCCGCCTCGCACTGCTCGAAGCCGACGTCAGCTACAAGGTGGCCAAGGACTTCATCGCCGCCTGCACAGAAAAAGCGGTCGGACAGGAGATCATCAGGAGCATCCAGCCTGCTCAGCAGATCATCAAGATCGTGCACGACGAACTCGTCCGCCTCATGGGCGAAGCCGACACCTCACTGCCCGCCGCGAAGGCCGACCGGCCCGGCATCATCATGATGCTCGGCCTCCAGGGAAGCGGCAAGACGACCACCTGCGCCAAGCTCGCCGCGCTGGCCAAAAAGAAAGGGCGCAAACCCCTCCTCGTCGCCGCAGACGTCCAGCGGCCCGCCGGCGTCAAGCAACTCCAGCTCCTCGGACAGCAGATCGAAGTGCCCGTGTTCACCGAGCAATTCAGCCCGCCTCAGATCTGCGCCATGAGCGTCAGGCACGCCCAAGCGAACAACTGCGACCTCGTCATCCTCGACACCGCCGGCCGCCTCCACATCGACGAAGTCCTCATGGACGAGCTCAAGAGGATCGACGCCAAGGTCAAGCCCGACCAGAAACTCCTCGTCGCCAACTCGATGACCGGCCAGGACGCCGTCAATAGCGCCGACGAATTCAACAAGCAGCTCCAGATCGACGGCGTCATTCTTACCATGCTCGACGGCGACGCACGCGGCGGCGCCGCGCTCTCCATCCGCGCTGTCACCGGCCGTCCCATCAAGTTCGCCGGCGTCGGCGAAAAGATCGACGGCCTCGAAGAGTTCCACCCCGACCGGATGGCCGGGCGAATCCTGGGCATGGGCGACGTCGTCTCGCTCGTCGAGAAAGCACAGGAAACCATCGACCAGGAAAAGGCGATCGGCCTGCAGAAAAAGCTCCAGAAGGCCACGTTCACCCTCGACGACATGCTCGTCCAGTTCCAGCAGCTCAAGAAGATGGGCCCCCTCACCGAGATCCTGGCCAAAATCCCCGGCCTCGGCTCCATGCTGGGCGACCAGGAACTCGACGAAAAGGAGTTCAAACGCATTGAGGCCATCATCCAATCCATGACCCCGGAGGAGCGAACCCATCCCGACATCATTGACGGGAGGCGGCGCCTTCGGATATCATCTGGGAGCGGCACGAACGTCCAGGACGTGAACGGCCTGCTGAAAGAGTTCAAACAGATGAAGAAGATGATGAAGCAGGGAATGCGCGGGCACGGACGCGGCTTCCCAGGGTTCGGTTTCGGAGCACTGTAAGACTGTAAGGAGGATGTGACTTGGCCACTCGGATCAGACTGAAACGAATGGGAGCGCGCGGCAAACCCTTTTACAGGATTGCCGTGTTCGATGCCTACGCTCAGCGGGACGGCAAGACGCTCGAGATACTCGGCACCTACGACCCCCGCGCCGAGAAAGTCGAAGACAAGGCGAACCTCAAGCGCGACCGCGTCATCTTCTGGCTCGACCGGGGCGCCAAGCCGACTGAGACCGTCCGGAACATTCTCAAGAACAGCGGCATCCACACCTGACCCGGCCTGCTCTTGATCCCGTAAGGAACGCTTCGCACATGCGCGTGGATGTCATCACCATCTTCCCCAACGTCTTCGAGCCCTATCTGTCCGAGGGCATGCTGGGCATTGCCCGCACCAAGGGACTCCTCGACGTGCACATCCACGACCTCCGGGACTACACGACCGACAAGCACAGGAGCGTTGACGACCGGCCATACGGCGGCGGACCCGGCATGGTCATGATGTGCGGGCCGGTCTTCACGGCCGTCGAAACGGTCGAAAAACAATCGGACGTCAGATCCCGCCCGATTCTTCTCTCGCCGCAGGGCCGGACCTTTGACCAGCCCCTCGCCGCCGGCCTGGCCCTGGAGCCCCGGCTCCTGCTCATCTGCGGACGCTACGAAGGCTTCGACGAACGCATCCACGCGGCTCTGGGCGCCGAAGAAATCTCGATCGGCGACTACGTCCTCACCGGCGGCGAGCTACCCGCCCTCGTCATCGTCGACGCCGTCGCCCGCCTGCTGCCCGGCGTGCTCGGCCACGAAGACTCGGCCCGGCTCGACTCGTTTTCCGACGCCGACGGCGTCCTGGATTACCCGCAGTACACCCGCCCGGCGGAGTTCCGCGGCATGAAAGTGCCCGACGTGCTCCTGACCGGTCATCACAAGGCCATCGCCGGCTGGCGGCGGGAGCACAGCCTCCAGCGCACCGGACAGCGCAGGCCCGATATTCTGGCCAGGATCTCATCCAAAGACGAAAGGAGCAATGAATGTCCAGGTTGATCGAAGAAATCAATAAGCAGCAGATGAAGACCGAACTCCCGCCGTTCAAGGTCGGCAGCACCGTCGAGGTGCACGTCAAGCTGACCGAAGGCGAGCGCGAACGCGTCCACGTCTTCACCGGCGTCGTCATCTCGCGGAAAGGAAGCGGCATGAGCGAGATGTTCACCGTGCGCCGGATCGTCGCAGGCGAGGGTGTAGAACGCACCTTCCCGCTGCATGCTCCGTCGATCGTGACCGTCAAACAGGTGCGTACCGGCGCCGTCCGCCGCGCCAAGCTGCACTACCTGCGCGAACGCATGGGCAAGGCCACCCAGGTGAAAGAGAAGCGGGTCATCGCACAGCAGCAGGAGCCGGCGCAGGAGCCGCAGAAGGAGACCTGACCCCGTGAAGCCAGCCGGCGCCCGGAAAGGCCTTGGTAACGCGGCCGAACAGGCGGCGGCCCTGTTCCTCAAATCCGTCGGCTACACCATCCTCGACCGAAACTTCTCGACACGCTCCGGCGAGCTTGATATCATAGCGCTCGACGGCAAGATGCTGTGCTTCGTCGAAGTTCGTTCACGCGCCGGCACAGACGGCGCGCCTCCGCACGCCACGGTCAACCGGGCGAAGCAAGCCCGCGTGCGCACGGCCGCGTCCGCCTATCTCGCCGCCAGGCGGCTTCACAATCCGCTCTGCCGCTTCGACGTCGTCTCAGCCGTTCCGGACCCGGCCGAAAAGTCCGGCTGGAGCCTTCGGCTCTTTCGCGATGCGTTCTGAGAGGGAATCAACCCCCGATGGACAAACAGCCCGTAATCCAGACCAACAACCTCACCAAAATGTACAGGGGCTTCATGAAGTCCGACGTCCTCGCCCTTGACCACCTTAACATGGAAGTGGGACGCGGCGAGGTGTTCGGCCTGCTGGGACCGAACGGCTCCGGCAAGACGACCACCACCAAGCTCCTGCTCGGCCTGATCTTCCCGACCGGCGGGTCCGCCGCGGTCCTGGGGAAGCCGGCCGGCGATATCGGCTCCAAGAACCGCATCGGCTTCCTCCCCGAAGAGTCATACCTCTATCGCTTCCTCAACGCCGAGGAGACGCTCGACTTCTACGGCCGCATCTTCGGCCTGCGCCGTGCAGAGCGCCGCCGCCGGACAGATGAACTCATCGAACTCGTCGGACTTCAATACGCCCGAAAGCGCCCCCTGGGCGGTTTCTCAAAAGGAATGTCCCGCCGCATCGGTCTGGCCCAGGCCCTCATCAACGACCCGGAACTCATCTTCCTCGACGAGCCGACCTCGGGCCTCGACCCCATCGGCCGGCAGGAAGTCAAAGAACTCATACTCCGGCTCAAAGACGCCGGAAAGACGGTCATGCTGTGCACGCACCTCCTGCCCGACGTCCAGGACGTCTGCGACCGCGTCGCCATCCTTCACAACGGCAGGCTGTGCGAGCAGGGCTCGCTCGACGATCTCCTGATGCTCAAGGACCGCACACAGTTCACCATCGACGGGTTGACCGACGCACAGCGCGAGGAGTTGAAACGCTTCCTCGCCGGAATGGGCCGCGGCGACGTCGGCCTCGTCCATCCGTACGACACGCTCAGCTCGCTTTTCATGAGAATCATAGATGCGGAACGCAGCCGTAGCGACGAAGGCCCCCAGAAGAGCAATGTCCCCGAGTAAACACGTGTCCTCGAACCCGCTTCTGCCTGACCTGGCCGACTCGTTGCACCGCCTCGTCCGGGGCGGCGGACGCCGTGTGGCCGCTCTCGCCGGCCTGACCATCCGCGAGACCGTCCGCAGCAGG
>CAYXNI010000184.1:0-5470 GCA_964466285.1 uncultured Planctomycetota bacterium
GGGGATCTGTGCCGGGTTGGGTTACGGGCATAACACGCGTGCGGCGGTGATGACTCGGGGTCTGGGTGAGATTATGAAGCTTGGGACGGCGCTGGGGGCGAACCCGCTGACGTTTTCGGGTCTGGCGGGTTTTGGGGATCTGGTGTTGACCTGTACGAGCGAGTTGAGCCGGAACAGGAGTTTGGGGGAGCGTCTGGGCCGGGGAGAGACGGTGGGGGGTATTCTGGGTGCGGCCCATTCGGTGGCGGAGGGTGTGGATACGGCCAAGTCCGTGAGGAATCTGGCCCTAAAGTATAGGCTGGATATGCCGATATGTAGTCAGGTGTACAAGGTGCTCCATGAGGGGTCGCCGCCGCGGGATTTTGTGGTGGAGGTGGTGGCTCGGGATAAGAGGCACGATATCGGGCAGGTTCAGTTGCGTTAGGGAAGAGGCGAAAAAAACCGTGACAGGGGCTACAGGAATTGTAGATAATATTGGGTGGCAGGCAACGCGGGTGGAGCGTGTGGAGTTGGGTGGTGAGGCCGATGACGACGGTCGGCGTGGTGTTGTGTCAAGCCGGGGCTCCACGTGAATGGGCGTGTTTGTTTGAGAAGTTGCTTTCTGACGCTTGTTCTTGCGGGAAAATAACATGAAGCCTGGTAAACGAGATCAGTTGTGCGTGTTCCTGACGCTTGTTGTGCTCGGGGGCGTGTGTGCGGCCGGCTGCAGTGGTGTGCAGTACACGGACATCAACTCAGCGGTTCTGGCGTCGTCAAACGTTGAGCGCCGGCTGGAGAAAATCAATGGGCGGTATAAGCTTGGCGCTGCGGATTCGATTCAGGTGCTCATGCGGAATGAGCAGATTGTTTCGGCTCAGCAGGGGATTCAGGGGGCTCAGGTAATCCGGCCCGACGGTTACATCACGCTGGAGTTGATCGGTGACGTATACGTGGAGGGTATGACGCCGATGGAGGTGGCGGACGTCCTGACCAAGGCGTTCCAGATGTATATCCGGGACGTGGAGGTGATTGTCCGGGTGACGGGGTTCTTCAGCAAGAGGTATTATGTATTCGGGGAGGTTCCGTCGGTGGGCGAGAAGCCGTTTGACGGGGACGTGACCGTCTTGTCGGCCTTCGGCCGCGCCGGCGGCGTGACGACCCGCGCGGCGTGGGACCGGATCCGGCTGGTTCGTGCGACGACGACAACGCGGCAGATTTTCAAGATCAACCTGTCTGATATCGTGAAGGACGGGCGGTGGGACACGAACGTGCAGTTGAAGGCGAACGATGTCCTTTATGTTCCGCCGACGTATCTGGCGCGAGTGGGTTATTTCATCGACAACCTGCTGTTCCCGTTCCGCAGCCTGTTCAGTGCTATGTGGATGTTCAACACGCAAGGCGGAACGCAGACGCGTTAGAAAGGGCGGAGAATGAGTTCAGCGATTCCGGTCGTTGCGGAGAAGGTGGATGTCCGAAAGTACCTCCTGGTGCTCAAGCGGCGAAAGTGGTGGGGGCTGGTTCCGTTTACGGTACTCGCTGTGTCGTTCGGGGTGATCTGTGCGGCGATGCCGGCGAAGTATTTGTCCCAGTCTGTCATCAGGGCAAGCAAGAGTCAGGTGGCGGTGATTCTGCAGGTGGGCGGGCCGGGGCCCGGTGCGGCGGCCGGGACGGCGGAAGGACGGACGCGGACGATCCTGGAATTTGTGAAGATGGAAATGGTCAGGAAGTATGACAATGTGATGAATGCGCTGGCCGGGACCGACCTGTTGGCAGACATCCAGCGTCAGAGTGAGGGGAACCCGATTCTTAACGCGAGGCTGCAAGACGAATTGTATCGGCGGATCAACAGGAACACGACGGTCTCGGCGCTGAGCGACGTTTCGGTCCAGGTGGACTACCTTGGGGATGATCCGAGGCAGGCGCAGACGGTGCTGTCGCGGCTGGTGAACCAGTTTGTTGAGAATGCTCTGGAGAGCGACCGAGCGAACGCGCGCCAGGCGCAGACTATCTCTCAGAACGACATGAGACAGGCCGAGGGGGTGCTGGTGCAGGCGGACGACCAGTTGGTCCGATTCAACGAGGATCACACGGGCATATCGGAGACGGCGGGGGCGACGAGCCGGGATCTGTTCAACAAGGTCCGGGCAGACGTGGAGGAGATTGGATTGGGGCTGGAGGCGAGGAAGAGCAAGCTGCAGAAGTATATCGAACTGCTGGAGGACATGCCCAGACAGACGGTGGTCCAGGTGAAGACGACGTCGAGCCCCGAGGTGCTGGTGGCCAGGCAGCGGCTGGCCGAGCTGCAAAGCCAACTGGGGATGAGCCTGCGGGTGTTCACGCCGCTTCATCCGACGGTTAAGGATCTCCAGAAGCAGATCGCGGTGGCGGAGGAGACTCTGGCGAACACGCAGCAGCAGGCGGGAGAGGATCAGATGACGCTGGAGACGAACCGCGGCCGGGAGGAGCTGGAGCAGAGAAAGCTGGAGTTGGAGGCGGAGATCAATTATCAGACGGAAGTACTCCGGATTCTGACAGCTAGAAGGACGCGGCTGGAGGAGGAAGTGCGCGCGCGTCCGGCCCTGGAGCGTGAATACAATCGCCTGGCGCGGGAGAGGGCCGCGGCGGGCGAACGTCAGGCGGCTGCGCAGAAGGAGTTCCAGCGGGTCAACCAGGACTTCAACATGAAGATGGAAGGCCTGGTGTCGTTCAGCGTGGACGCGCCCGCGCGTGTTCCGCAGACGAGTGACATTCGTCACATCCTGAGGCTGGCGGTCATGGGGCTGTTTGTGTCGTTGGCGGCCGGCATGGGCGCCATTGTGGGCATGGAGTTCCTTGACCAGAGCTTCACCGACGTGGAGACGGCCCGTGCGTTCCTGCGCCTGCCTTCGTTGGGGGTGATTCCGCTGATCGAGACTCGGCGCAATCGTCGCGTCCGATGGCTCAGGTATCTGATTGTCTTGGCCGTCTTCGCCGCGGTCGCCGCGGCGATCGGATTGACCGCGTGGCTTAAGATTCCGCCGTTATATGACGTTGAGACTGCCGTGTGGCAGTGGATCACGGACTTGGCCAAGGTCCTGGCCAAGTAGGCCGGGCTGCCCGAGAAGCACGAAGGGTTCTATGTACGAGAGTTTTTACGGTCTTTCGGAAAAGCCATTCAGTCTTACGCCGGACCCGGACTTTCTGTACCTGAGCGCGAGCCACAAGAAGGCGCTGGCATATCTGAAGTACGGCATTGAGACGAAGGAGGGTTTCATCCAGCTGAGCGGAGAGATCGGTTCGGGGAAGACGACGGTGCTGCGGTCTCTGCTGCGGGGTCTGGGCAGGGAGGTGAGGGCGGTTTACATTGTGAACCCGCGGGGCACGTTCCGGCAGATCCTGCGGATGATTCTGGACCAGTTGAACGTGGTTCCCTTCCGCCTGGATTACTCGAAGGAGCGGTTGCTGGACAAGTTTCACGAGTTTCTGAAGTCGCAGGAAGCGCTGAACCACTCTGTGGTGCTGATTTTTGACGAGGCACAGAACCTGGACGTGATGACGCTGGAAGAGCTGCGGATGCTTTCCAACTATGAGACGGACAAGGAGAAGCTGGTTCAGATCATCCTGGTGGGCCAGCCTGACCTGCGGCAGAAGCTGGACCGGCCGGAACTGGCGCAGCTTCGGCAGCGGATCGCAGTGCGGTGTCACCTGGGCCCGCTGTCGCGGGAGGAGACCGAGGCATACGTCAAGCACCGCCTGGGTGTCGCCGGGTCCGGAACGGCCAAGTTCAGTTCCGAGGCGTACAACGCCGTTCAGGCGTACTCGCGCGGCATCCCGCGTCTGATCAACATCGCGTGCAACAACATCATGCTGGCCGGCTATGTGGAAGAGAAGCGGACGTTTAGCGGGGAGATGGCGGCGCGGGTTCTCAACGAAATGGAGGCGGACGACGGCCGTACGGAGGCCGCAGCGGAGTCCGCAGCTGAGTCGGCTGCAGAAACGGCGCCGGCCGAAGCGCCGCCGCAGTGGGAGCCGGCGGCGGCGCGCCAGGCCCGGAGGCGGCCGCTCATGTGGGCTGCGGCGATCGTCGCGGCGGCCCTGGTGTTGGCGGCTGCAATCATTACCCTTGTCCTTTTGGCGGTAAGGCCCAAAGCATGACCAGAATTGAAGAAGCCATGAGGAAGCGGAGCCAGGCGGGTCGGAGCACAGCGGCGCCCGTGACCGAGGCGCCGGCGGGGGCAGGACCCTTTGCGGGCGTGCGATCCGGACCCGGCTCGGTGGACGAACGGATTGTCTCGTTTCATCACCCCCGGTCGGACCTGACGGAGAATTTCAAGCAGATTCGGATCGTGGTCCAGAACATGCTCCCCGAGGGGGAGAACAAGCTGATCCTGTTCACCAGTTCATACGGGCCGGAGGGGAAGACGACAGCCAGCCTCAACTATGCTACGGCGGTGGCGCAGGACGCGAGCAAGCGGGTTCTGATTGTGGATGCGGACCTGCGCAAGCCCAAGGTGCACGAGTACCTGGGCATGAGACCGGGACGGGGATTCGGCGACCTTCTGATGTCCGATGCTCCGGTCGAGAGCGTGGTGGTCCGGACCCCGATCCCCGGGCTGTCTGCAATCTTGTGTGGCGAGATTCCGCCCAACCCGAGCGAGTTGCTGGGGACGGAGCGTGTCGGTCAGATTTTTGCGGAACTCAAGGACAAGTACGACTGTGTCGTGGTGGACACTGCTCCGGTGCTGCCTGTGGTGGACACGATTCATGTTGCCCCTTACGCGGACGGCGTGATCCTGGTTGTGGAAGCCTCGAGGACCAGCCGCAAGAAGGTGCGGCGGGCGATTCAGCTGTTGAACAACGCCAACGCCGCCGTGATGGGTTTTCTGCTCAACAAGGGAATGGTCGCGCTTGCCGATTCCGCCTGACCCGTACCGTAACGGAAGAATATCAAAGGGAGCGACCCGCCCGCGGCGTGGGGGCAGGCGGTCGGACGTTTGAACCCGCGCTGAGAGCCCCCCAATGCTCTACGTCGGCGTCCTCTTCTTCCTGATCCTCCAATACCTGCGGCCACAGGACTGGTTCGAGCCGATTCGCGGCTGGACCCTGGTCGAGCGGACCATGGCCGCCCTCTCGCCTCCATGTCCTTTTGACGGGGGAGGAGATGGTGGCTAGAATGGCTCCCGTCGCTGAATCCGATGCAGGCTCTGCCGCAGGAGAGTGACTCCGCGGGGGCCAACCCCATCGCTGTGCAGGACAGCAGCATGCCTCCCAGGGTCGAGATAAGCAAGCGGCTGGTCCTCATCAATACCGCGGGAACTGTTGCCACCAAGCTGGTAAGCATTTCAGTTTTCGTGTGGCTGCAGCAGTACCTTCTCAGGCGCATAAGCCCCGAAGAATACAGTCTGCTCCCCGTCCTGGCGGCGGTGATGGTGTTTGTGCCGTTGGTGTCGATCGTCTTGACCGGCGGGATCGACCGATATGTCATCGAGGCGTACGCAAGGGGAGACGAACG
>CAYXNI010000185.1:0-5465 GCA_964466285.1 uncultured Planctomycetota bacterium
GCGGCCGGTGGTTTCCGGTGCGGGCTTATGGCGGACCGGCCGCCCGGCCGCCCGCACCCGGCTCAGATCCCCGCCCACCGCCACTCGTATGGCCGGAGCTTGAATTCCCGCCGCCCGCCTTGCGCATCGCATACCGTCGTGGCTTGCTCGGTGCTGACGTTATTGACGGCCGCGAGGAAGCCGGTCTCGGGATAGGCGGCGCAGTCTGTGTTCAGGTTCGTGTTGAACCACCGGGTCAGGGCCGCTTCCGTGCCGGAAACCCAGTGGAGGGCCCGCAGCAGGATTCGGGCGTTCTCCATGCTGTAGGGCAGACCGGCCAGGTACAGGGAACGGCCGCGGCCGAACGGACTGCCGGCCATCAGCACATGCGCACCGGCCGCTCGAAGTACCTGTGTCTCTCGCCTGCAAACGTAGACGTAGCTGCGATCCGTCCCGAAGTCGATGGCGCCCGGTGTGTCCTCGGTAGTGAAGTGCGTGCCGGCAAGCTTCAGCGGCTTGGCCACCACGCCCAGTGTGTTCCCGGTCTCGCGGTCGACTCCCAGCACGTCGCAAAGCTGAAAATACCGTCCCTGGTGCGGCCAGGCGGTCGGGCCGCCAATGCCGATGAACCCGCCGCCCCGGTCTACCCAGTCCCGGATCCTCGACACCACATCGGGATCGGCCCAGTGTCTGCCGCCGCTCCAGGAGGTTCCGGCGTCCCCGGTGTTGAGGATGACGTTGACGTCCGCCGGGATGCCCTTCTCCTTGATGTCCCTGAAGCTGATGAAGGTCACCTCGACGGGCAGACCGGCCAGGCACTCGAGCGGGTTGGACCCCACGAACTCCATCACGTCCGGCCGTGACGGGACATGGAACTTCTGGTCCATACTTGGATTTTGGAGCCAGGCCCGCCAATTCCCCCAGGCGTTCAGCACGGCCACCTTGATAGGGGCCTTGTGGGAGGGTGTCCGTTTCGTATGCATCAGGAAGCTTCGGAATTCCTGACATAGCCCAGCGACCTGGCCGACGAAGTCGGGGAACTTCGCGGCGAGAGACAGATAGCCCCCGTACCCGATGCGGTCGATCGGCTTGCGGAGCAGCGCGCGTCGGATCTTGACCCAGTTGTCGGCCGACTCGCGGAAGGGGTTGCCGCCTTCTCGAAACACATCTGGGAAGAAATAGGGGTAGAGGCGCGCCTCGCGCAGCTGCGGGCCCGGCGAGTCGGAAAGCCGGCGCAGCGCGACGCCGTCTTCCGCGGCGCCGATATTGATATCGATGCCGATATCCTGATAGCCGTCGCTGAAGGGTTCCGTGCCGATCCAGTGATCGCCTTGGAACGCGGCCGTCTTCTTGCCGGCTTTGTGGGCCTTGTCAGCCAGTTCGCGGCCGAACTCGACGACGAACTGATGGACGAACTGCATCCACGCCCGGTACCGCTCGGATGGAACGCGGTTGGTCGTGTTGTAGTACCCCTCGTCCACGAAATCCTCGGCGCGCATGCCGTAGCCCATCTTCTTCTCAAAATCATCGAGCGCCTGCGGGCTGACGGTCTCGCCGTAGCCCAGCCAGTCGCGGTACTTGTCCGAACGGTCGCCGGCGCTGTCCACCACGAAGTGGTAGGCGAAGGTCGTGAAGCGCACGACGCTCGTCTGCGGATGGGCCTTCAGCCATCGGTCGAAGTAGCCCATCAGGTGGGCACGGACGGCGGGGAAATACGGATCGACGCTGACAATCGGAGCGCATTGCCATTTGTTGGTGATGTGATTGTACATCGAGGTCGTGTCCCAGATCAGGAGCACCATGAAGTTCACCGTGTAGACGTGGAACTTCGCGGCGTTCCGCACCGCGACCGTTCCTTCGGCCGGGTCATACTCCCAGTGACCGGCGGGCACCACGGCCCCGGTCGTCCTGTCGATGACCTCCCAGTACTTCTTCGGCGTACTGTCTGCATCCACCTGGTACTTGTCGCTGCAGAAGCCGGACATCAGCTTGATCTTCACGGTCTGCGACGTCGCGGTCACCGGTTCCGACATGAGGAACTTCCGCGCCAGTTGTCCCCAATGACTCCGCGCGTATTCCTGATCGGCACGGACGATGCAGAGCGTGGAGTAGGTGTCGAGGCCCAGCGTCAGCAGGTCGTCTGACAGGCAGGTGCCGTCACTGTCACGAATGGCGTCGGCCCCCCACTTCCTGACGAGGGCGAGGACGGTCTCCTCATGCCCCGCCTCCGCGGGGAGGGTGACAGATCCGACGGTGTTCTCTTTCATGTCGTGCTCCTTGCTGACCCCGCGCAGCGGCCACTCGTCCGTGCGTTCCGTTTGTGGCCCAGCCATTCGGGACTCCTTCTAGACGGTGACAATAGAGTATCTTGCTCGTGTAACGGAGGCAAGCAGGTTTCCGCGGAGCGTGTCGTCCTCGCACGAAGCGGGGGGTTCTGCTTGACAGTGGGGGAGGGTGGGAGTAAGATGGCCGAAAGATTGGTTATGGAGGCGTCGACATGCCGAACGTGAAATCGGGCGAGCTGAACGCGAAGGGCAAGAAGTTCGGGATCGTGATCAGCCGGTTCAATGAGTTCATTACGTCCAAGTTGCTCGACGGGGCGCTGGACTGCCTGGTGCGGCACGGCGCGTCGGACGCGGACATTGATGTGTGCTGGGTGCCCGGGTCGTTCGAGATCCCGGCGGTCGCGAAGCGGATGGCCCAGAGCAAGAAGTACAACGCGGTGATCTGCCTGGGCGCCGTGATCCGGGGTCAGACGCCGCACTTCGATTACGTCGCCGCGGAGGTGTCGAAGGGCGTGGCGCACGTCGCGCTCGAGTCGAACGTTCCGACGACGTTCGGCGTGTTGACCACGGATACGATCGAGCAGGCGATCGACCGTGCAGGGATGAAGGCCGGAAACAAAGGTGTTGACGCCGCACTCGCAGCCATTGAACTTGCCGACTTGATGAGCAGAATCTGATCTTTGAGCATGGCCAAACGCCATAAGCCCGCTGAACGCGCCGATGCTTCTCCGTTGTCCGCCGGGAAGCTTCCAAGGGATTCCTCCCCATCCATCCGCAAACGCACTCAGGCCCGCGAGCTTGTGCTGTGGGCGCTCTATCTCGTGGACATTCGCGGAGCGGAGTCGAAAGACCAGGTTCCGGAGTTGTTCCGCAGCCAGACGGACGATCCGGACGTGCTGGCGTTCGCGCGGGAGTTGTTCGAGGGGTGCTTCGGGCAGCGGGACGAGCTGGACGGGAAGATCGCGCAGGTTGCGGAGAACTGGCAGATTCACCGGATGGCGGTGATCGACCGGAACGTGCTGCGGCTGGGCGCCTATGAACTGATGTTCCTCAAGGACATCCCGCCGAAGGTCTCGATCAACGAGGCGATCGACCTGGCGAAGCGGTACAGCACGGCGGAGTCGGGTGCGTTCGTGAACGGGATTCTCGACAAGCTGCGGACACAGATCCGGTCGGAGACTGGGTGAGGTTGCATGGGGGCATGGGGGCATGGGAGCATGGGGGCATGGGAGCAGTTATCAGTGACCAGTAAGCAGTGATCAGAAGCCGCAAGCCATCGTCTATAGTCCATAGTCCACCGTCCACCTGGATCAGCGCACGTAGATGCCCAGTGAACGCAGGTCCGCCAGCAGCTTCCGGTCGGCGGGCGGCTCGGACAACGCGAGGACGGTGGGGGAGACGCGGCGGAGGATGATGGGCTTGAGCTCGGGGAGCTCGACGACGACGTCGAGGAGTTGCTCGTCGGGGAGTTCCAGGAGATAGACGTGTTCTACGGTGGCGACGCGGATACGCCCGGCCCAGCCGCGGATGGAGTATTCCACGTTCTGAGGAACGGCGGCGTGGGCGTGTTCGCGCAGGACACCGATCATGTCGTCGGCCTCGATGCCGCGGACGACGGCCTCTTCGACGCGGTCTTTGGTGATGCGGAGGTGGCAGGTTTTCTCGAATTTTTCGCGTGCGGTGAACTGGCCGAGCTCGTAGCGGAGGCGGGTGGTGTCGCCCTCCGGCAAGAGAATGACCTCGAAGTCGGGTGTGGCGATGAGCTTGGCCGGCGGGAGCTTGGCGGGTGCCTGGCCGGTGGCGACGGCCCCGAAGTCGCCGAGGCGCAGCCAGGCGATGGCCCCGTCGGCGGGGGCGAGGTCAAGGATGCCCATGGCGTAGGCTTCCATTACGACGCTCTCGCGGATGTCGCTGGCGAGCTGCCTGAGGCTGGGGAACGGGGGGAGTACGTACTTGCTGACTTGTTCGACGGCGTGGGCGATCTGCTCGCGGAGGCCGGAGGCTTTGAGGCCGGTGAGGTAGCGGCGAATGGTGATGCCGGTGACCGAACCGCCGGGGCGCCACTCGCCCGGCTTCATGGAGCGGAGGAGCGTGCGGGCGATTTCGCAGAGGGCGTCGTGGTGGTGCTTGGACCGTGGGGCGGGAACTGCGGAGCCGAGGAGGGCGAAGAGGTCGGCGGCTTTTTCTTCGCAGGAGCGGCTTTCCCACTGCCACGCGGCCTGGCGGAGGGTGAGGAAGTCGTCTGATCGTTCGATGAGTCCGAGCTTTTCGGCGCAGATGACGCGGAGTTCGAGGAGGTCGTGGGCGTTCATCAGGGGGAGTTCGGGACGGTTGAGCCTGGTGATGATGCGCTGTGCGGCGGGCCCGGTGAGCGCGCCGGAGGCCTTGAGCCGCACGCCCGACTCGCGGACGGCGGACAGGAGCTCGGCGAGGTCAAGGACGAAGTCGGGGCCGACCGTGTCTTCGATCTGAGGGGCCGTGTCGGGCGCAGTTGACAGGAGCGACTCGACGACCTCCGTGAAGAGAACGAGAACCTTGCCGTCCAGGTCGATGCCGTATTCGAGGAGCGAAACGTCGCCGACGGTGCCGACGAGGTTCGCTTCGAGTTCCTTGCGCCAGGCGGCGAGTGAGGCGTTCCTGATTTCGGGGAGCTCGAGGCCGAGGTCCTTGTGGAGGCGGCTGACCGGGACGATGCCAGCGCGCTGGTGCAGGATGGACAGGACTATCTTACGGAGGTCGGGCGAGAGCGCGTTGAGGCGTTCGACGCAGGCGGCGGGCGCGGCGAGTTGTTCGGTCAGTGTTTCGGCGGGCGTAGCCGTGTCGCCGCTGAGGCGGAACTTCTTGATGAGCCTGGCCAGGTCGCGTTCGGCCATGGCGGCGAGATGGCCGGCGAGGGCGAAGATTTCATCGGGGGACCGTTCGTCGATGCCGGTGACCTGGCGGAGGGGTTCGACGAGTTCGTCGGCGATGGAGACGCGGGCGGAGCCGAAGGTTTCCCAGCGCTTTTCGGGCTGGACGCAGACGAGGCCGAGGCCCGCGAGCTCGTTGACGGCGGCGCGGGCCTCATCGAGCGAGCGGGGGCGGGCGGCGGAACTGGCGGCGAGCACGGCGAGCGAGTAGGTGCCGCCGGATGAGGGGAGGAGGCGGCGGTTGACGCCGCGGCGGAGGTCGCCGGCGGGCTCAAGGCGGGGGCGCCCGCGG
>CAYXNI010000186.1:0-5464 GCA_964466285.1 uncultured Planctomycetota bacterium
CCAGATCACCGTCGGCGGGCGGCGATACCAGCTCGTGCAGCCATTTTTTGTGCTGGCCACGCAGAACCCGATCGAGCAGGAGGGCACGTATCCGCTGCCCGAGGCCCAGCTCGACCGGTTCATGTTCAACCTGTTCGTCGACTACCCGACGAAAGAGGAAGAGCACCGGATCGTCAAGACCACCACGTATGAGCAGGACGCGGGGCTCAAGGCCGTGCTGCGCGGCAAGGACATCCTGGCGATCCAGAAGATTGTCCGCCGCGTTCCCGTGTCTGACCACGTGATCGATTACGCGATCCGGCTGGTCCGAGCGACCCGGCGGCAGACGGACGAGGCTCCGCCGTTCATCAACGAGTGGCTGGCGTGGGGAGCCGGGCCGCGTGCCGCGCAGTACCTGATCCTTGGGGCGAAGGCTCGGGCCGTCCTGCGCGGCCGGTACAACGTGACGTGCAACGACGTGCGCGCGTTGACCATCCCCGTCCTGCGGCACCGCCTGTTCACTAACTTCAACGCGGACGCCGAGGGCGTGGACTCGGTCCGCATCGTCAACGAACTCGTCAAGACCGTTCGCGAGCCGTCCGAATCGGACTACGCGTCTCAGGCGTAGCCCCTCTTCCCGAATGATTCTACTCCCTTACCAGGTGCCGGCGGATTTCGGCAGGATGAGCACCCGCTTCACGGACGGAGGCCTCGGTATCTTGAGGATGCGCTCGAGACAGGTGGCCGTCTCGGCCGGGGTGGCGGCCGAGTGGAGGAAGACGTTGATCAGCACTGCCGGCTCGCCGTCCACGTGGTAGACGGTTCCGGGCGTGGTGGTCGTCGTGATTCGCGCCACGTCCTTGAGGCGGATATCCGCCGTGCCGGCCGTTTTGATCAAAATGTCGCCGAGTTCTTTACCGTCCCGCCTGGTCTGAACAATGATGGTCGTGTAGGGGTCGACGGTGAGCGTGTGTTTTTCGAGTGTCGTTGCGATCTCCGCCGCAGTGACGCCGAGCGTCGCCGCTCGGGCACGATCGGCCTCCACGATAATTTCCTGCACGGGCATGCCGAGGACGTCATACTGCACGGTCGTCGGAATCTGCATAATCCGGTTGGCGAACTCCAGAGCCGACTGATAGCGCTCGTTCTCCGGGGTGTCCGGCACCAGGACGAGCGCGACGACGAAGTCGGATCCGCGGCGGACGTTGTGAGGAGAAACGACAACCTTGCAGCCCTCGGGCAGCCGCGGCAGGGTGCGCTTGGCGGCGGAGCTGGCTTCAAAGGCGACGACGTCGGCGGACACGGAACTCGGGTGCTGGAGCAGAATGAGGCAGCCCTTGGCGTCGCAGCGGGAAAGAACGCGGGACACTCCCGTAATTGTGGCAAGCTCGCGTTCGAGCGGTCCGGCAATCAGCCGGGCGGCTTCGTCGGCGCTGCCGCCGCCCCACATCGCATGCACCGTCACGGCCTGCAACCCTGCGTCCTGCCCGGCGGGGCGCCGGCCCGCGCACGATGAGCAGCACAAGGCGCACAGGCTCAGACAGAGGAGGAGAACTTTCGCGTGTCGCATGTGCATAGGATACCTCGCAACGAAACTCCGGGCAAGCCGCGTGACCGGGAGCGGTCCTTCGCGGGTGGAAGCGCCGGCGCTAACGGGACTGTCCGTAGTATGCGTCCGATCCGTGCTTGCGGCCGTAGTGCTTGTCGAGAAGGTACTGCGGGATCGGCGGAGCGTCTGGACGAAGCAGGAGCGTGCCGATGGCCGTCTTCGCAATCTCCTCGAGGACCAGGCTATTCTCGACCGCCGCCGCTGCGTTCCTGCCCCACGTGAACGGGCCGTGATGCGCGACAAGCACCCCCGGCATCTCCACTGCCTTACGGCCGGCCAGACACTCGACGATCACCGCACCGGTGTTCGCCTCGTAGTTCCTGGCGACCTCTTCCTCGGTGAGCGGGCGCGTGACCGGCACCTCGCCGTAGAACACGTCGGCGTGGGTCGTGCCGAAACACGGGATGCCGCGGCACGCCTGGGCGAACATCGTGGCGCAGCTGCTGTGCGTGTGTGTGATGCCGCCGATGTCCGGGAACGCGCGGTACAGGGCCAGGTGCGTCGGCGCGTCCGACGACGGGCGCATCACGCCCTGCACCTGCTTACCGTCCAAGTCCAGGACGACGATGTCATCCGGCGTCAGGGCCGAGTAGGGGACGCCGCTCGGCTTGATTGCGACGAGGCCGCGCTCGCGGTCGATGCCGCTCACGTTGCCGAACGTGAGCGTGACCAGCCCGTACTTCACCAGGTCGCCGTTCGCCCCGCAGACCTCTTCCTTCAGCTCTTTAAGCATCGCTCTTATCTCCGTGTCGTGCCGATGTGCATGGGCGCTGGTTGCGCGACCCTGTCCGCGCGCGGTACATGCGCTCGGTGAACCCGCCTTCGTCCAGGAAAGACTGTTCCAGTTTCCTGAACTGGCGGCCGAGGAGGAAGCTGGCCTGGTTGATCAGACAGATAAGCGTGTTGGCGGCGACCTCGGCGGAGGCGGTTGTTAGAGTGTATGGGTCCGACCAGTCTGACCGGTCTGACCTGTCTGACTTGTCTGACGGACAAGACTTGTAGCGTTGGCGCACGGCGAGCTCCTGTGGCGAGTCCTTTGACCAGAGCCGAAGTTTGCGCTGGCGCAGGAAATCCTGGTAATCGAGAAGCAGTTCCTCGAGACTCGCACGTGCGACACTTGTCAGTTTGAGCTCGGTCTTTTTCGAGGTTGCGGAGGCCATGCTGCCTTCGGCGATATTCTGGACGCCGCTGCGCGCGGCCTGAACCATCTGGTCGCGCGTGCGGGTGCCCCGGTCTACGAAGCGGTCACAGAAGATCACGGTTCCGTCGTAAACAAGCCGGGCGGTCTGAAAACTGCGCAGTTGACGGTAACCGCCGTGCGGCTGAATGAGGCGCTGATCATTGCTCATGAGAGTGATCTCCGTGGACCCTTGTCTGACCTGTCGGACAGGTCCGACCTTGAGGCGCCGTTTATCGGCGCTGGCGTTCGCGGATCGCGATCAGTTCCTTCATCACATTGTACATCTTACCCGACCAGCCCGCGGCGCCGAACCCGTCGTGGAGCTGCCGGTAGAGCGTGTAGAGCTGCGCGTACACGGCCTGGTCCTCGGGCTTCGGGGTGTAGACGCTCTCGCGGACCCCGCACATGGCGGCCTGGGCTGCGGCGGCGTTGGGGAACGCGCCCGCGGCGACGGCGCCGAAGATGGCGGCGCCGAGCGCACAGCTCTGGTCGCTGAGCGAGACTTTCATCGGCCGGCCGGTCACGTCGGCGTAGACCTGCATGAGGAACGGGTTCTTCACGGCGAGACCGCCGCAGTTGATGATCTCTTTGACCGGCACGCCGTATTCCTCGATCCGCTTGATGATGGTCAGCGCGCCGAACGCGGTGGACTCGATGAGTGCGCGGTAGACCTCGTGCGCCTCGGTGTGGAGCGTCTGGCCGACGAGCAGGCCGCTCAGGCGCACGTCGACGAGGATCGTGCGGTTGCCGTTGTTCCAGTCGAGGGCCAGCAGGCCGTGCTCGCCGGGCTTCTGCCTGCTGGCAAGGTGAGCGAGTTGCTTGAAGCGGTCGTCGGCGTTTTTGCCGTAGCTGTCGGGGACGAGGTGGTGGACGAACCAGAGGAAGATGTCGCCGACGGCCGACTGCCCGGCCTCGATGCCGTAGAAGCCCGGGAGGATGGAACCGTCGACGATGCCGCAGACGCCCGGGATATCGGCGAGTTCGGCGGTGTCGGGCATGACCATCATGTCGCAGGTGCTGGTGCCGAGGATTTTGACGAGGGTGCCTTCCTTGATGCCGGCGCCGACGGCGCCCATGTGCGCGTCGAACGCGCCCACGGCGATCGCAATGCCTGGCCTGAGGCCGAGCTTTGCGGCCCATTCCCTGGACAGGCGGCCGGCGAGTTGGTCGGCGGGGACGGCCTTGTCGTAGAGGCGGCCGCGCAGGTCAGCGAGCCCGGGATCAAGCGTGCCGAGGAACTCCTTGTCTGGCAGGCCGCCCCACTGGCCGCAGTACATGGCCTTGTGGCCGGCGGCGCAGATGCTGCGCACGATGCTTCGTGGCTTTGTGTTGCCGGCCAGCACGGCGGGGATCCAGTCGCAATACTCGACGAAGCTGTGGGCTGCGTCAAAGACCTCGGGCGCGACGCGCTTGCAGTGGAGGACCTTGCTCCAGAACCACTCGGACGAGTAAGTGCCGCCGCACTTCGCGAGGTACTGCGGCCGGATCGTGCGGGCGAGTTTGGTGACCTCGGCTGCCTCGGCGTGGCCCGTGTGGTCCTTCCACAGCCAGGCCATTGCATTCAGGTTATCCTTGAACTCGGGCAGCATGGCGAGCGGCGTGCCGTTCTTGTCGACCGGCATGGGCGTACTGCCCGTCGTGTCGACGCCGATGCCGATGATGTCGTTCGGATCGAACTTGCGGTCGGCCTTCTTCGCGTCCTTGATGGCCTTCGTGATGGACGCAAAGGCGTCGAGGTAGTCTTGCGGATTCTGACGTGCGAGGTTGGGGTCCTGCGGGTCGAGGAGGATTCCCGCCTCGCCGGACGGGTAGTTGAAAACGTGGCTGGCGATCTCGCGGCCGTCGGCGAGATCGACGATCAGGCATCGGCAGGAATTGGTGCCGTAGTCAAGGCCCAGAGCGTATTTCGCCATTTCACTCGCTCCCATTGCTTTTCTTCCTTGCTCTTACTCTTGCTCTTACTCTCTATTCTGCTGTTCCTCAGTCTCCTGCGATTCATAACTCACAGTGTCTTCGGCAATGCGCTAGGGCGAAATCGCCTTGATCAGTCCGACGAGCATCGACACGATCTGCAGCAGAATCTACTTGCCTTCCGCAGATTCGGCAGGAGATACGCAGGTGGCCGCGACGAGAATATCCAGGCATGCGGCACACTCAAGCGCCGAACCGCGGGCGATGTCGAGAAACCTGCATCGATCCCTCGGCATGAACTTGCCATTGCCCTCAGCGATGTTGAGCGGAATGGACGTCGACGCCCGATCAAGTTGGTCGCGCACAGCAAGACCCTTGGGTATCTTTGGGGCGAGCTCCTGAGCCCATTCCGCAAAACGGATGGCCTCCTGATAAACTCGAAGGTTTTCGTGATCGAAAGATGCTCGCATCGGAGAATCCAGAAGAGAGTAAGAGCAAGAGTAAGAGCAAGAGCAAGAAAACGAGTAAGAGTACGAGTAAGAGTAAGAGCAAGAAGACCGTAAAGTGATCGACGAGCTTTTGTCAGCCCTCGAACGGATTCTCGCTCGGGTACAGCATGCCCGCCGGCTTCGGGGTCTGGATGTCACACACGCCCAGCATCCTCGCGGCGTCGAACAAGATCCGGCCGACGTGGCGGAACCCGACGGCGGTGTGGTGCGGGAATTGCTTCCCGATGAGGACGTGCCGGTAGAGCCGCCCCATCTCCTTGATGCCGATGACACCGA
>CAYXNI010000187.1:0-5423 GCA_964466285.1 uncultured Planctomycetota bacterium
GTGCCTGGGCGACATCATCGGCTACTGCCCGGGCGCGAACGAGGTGATCGGCCGGCTGGCAGAGCTGGAGGAGGACTATGCCATCCAATACAACCTGGGCAGCCACGACGGCGTGGCGCTGGGCCAGTACCAGTTCGTCGACCTGAATAGCGAGACTGACGCCGAGACGCTCCGGGCCGCCGGGCTCTACACGGACGAGGCGGTGGCGGAGGAGTATTTCGACGTGGAGAACCGGCGGTTCATACCGGTCCGGCCCGACGCGCGCAACGCGATGCGCTGGACGCTCGAGCACCTCTCCCCGGCCTCGAAAGAGTTCCTCGAGAAGCGGCTTCAGCCGCGCATCGAGATCGAGCCGGGGATAATCAGCGTGCATGGGTCGCCCCGCGACCCTATCTTCGAGTACGTGCGGGACGCCAAGTCCGCGCGCCGCTGCTTTGAGTCAGCGGCGATGAACGGGGTGTGGCTGTGCTTCGTCGGCCATACGCACCTTCCGGTGGTCTGGCGGCTGGAACGGAGGAGCCTGGTCGAGATGGCCGGCCACCGGGTCTGCATGGCCCCGCCGAAGCCCGTGTACATGCTGAGGATGGATTTGCAGAGGGAGTCGGCCCTTTACATCGCCAACGTCGGCTCGGTCGGCCAGCCGCGCAACCGGGACCCGCGGGCCTGCTACATGCGGTTCTCGCCGGACGAGCGGCTGCTCGAACACGTCTTCGTGGAGTACGACGTGGCCGCCGCCGCCGCACGCATCCGCGAGGCGGGCCTTTCCGAGCGTCTGGCGGAGCGGCTGCGCAAGGGCGAGTGATCCCAGACAGGCTGAAGCAGAATCCTGAGACTCATGGTTTACCGCTCCGTCTCCCTGATCAACTGCAGATAGGCGTAGACGGCCAGGAGCACGGCATCTTCGCCGGGCATGGGGCCCGCGGCGCGGGGCTCGGCAAAGGCCTCGATGACGGCGCGGGCTGACGCGGCACGCTCCGATTGCGGGCCGTCGGCGGTTCGCGCGGCCAGGCGGCCCACCGTGCGGAGGCAGCCGACGAGGTCACCGCGCTCGTACAGACGCCGAATGCGGCGCGCGGCGGCCTTCCCCCACGCAGGCCGACGGGACAAACCACCGGAGCCGGCCAGTTCCTCCAACATCCGCTCCAGACCCTTCCCACGCTTCACCCGCTCACGGCCCAGGATGCTGTAAAACTCCTCTTCTTCGCGCACATGATCCTTGAGGACCAATTCCAGCGCCCCGTCCAACTGCAATTCCCGTCCGGGCGGGATCAGCTTCTTCATCGAGTCGACGTGTTCTTCCCGTTCCGCCGCGGACAGAGGACGTTCTACCGACAGCAGGGCGGGGAGAATGCGCAGCGGGCTGGCGCGCAGAATCCGCTCCAGCCGCGGGAACGTCACCTCGGCCCGGGCATCCGGAACCCGGCGAAGGAAGAGCGGAACCGACAAGATACGAACGGCCGCCGCGATCCCGAACAGGACGTGAACCCCGGTGATTTTTGTCCCAAGAAAAAAAACATCGGACGCCGGATTAGTCCAGATGTAAATCCAGCGCCCGCACAGCATGGTCACCCCCATCACCAGACCCAGCAGCGTGGTGATCTGCGCGAAGTACATCGAGCGGTGCTTGGGCGGAGCCACGTTCATGATCAGCGTGCTGAGCGACAGGTTCACGCCCGACCACACCGTCCCGTGGCCCAGGTACCCGGCCGCCAACACGATCAGCGCAATCTCCGGGCGCGACTGCGGCAGAAACAGATAGTACACCAGGCCCGCGCCGACAAGTGTCGAAGATATCGACAGCACGGTGCGGTAGCCGAAACGGTCGCCGACCCGTTGCCATATCTTGTACGTCAGCACGTTCGACAGCAGAAACAAGGCGACCAGTGTGGTCACCGTCGCCGCGCTGAGAGACAGCTCCTCGAACAGGTACATCGCCCCGAACGGCACGGCGATACCCTCGCCAATGGCGAAAAACAAACGAAAGAACATCAGGGAACGGAATCCGGCATGGCGCCACGGCTCGACGAGCATGGACCAGACGTGCAGTTTCTCCTCCCGGTGCGGCAGCGGCCGGTCGGCCACGCGCGCGTGGATGATCAGGTCAGCTTCTCCCGCGACGAAGGCGAGGCCGAAGATCACCACGTAGCCCCACGGGTTTGCATAGTCCGGCGGGCTCCCGGGCGGCTGGTTCCACGTGCAGATGAAGTCCAGCAGGTGCCCGGCCGTCATGAGCACGGCCACGTCGAAGATGGCGATGAACATGAACCGGCTGGAATAGAACCTGCCACGCTCCTCGCTCGGCACGATGTCCGCCACCCACGACAGCCAGGCGCTCGCGGCGAGGTTGGAGATTGCGGACTGGGCGAGCATCGCCACCGCCAGGTAGTACAATCGAAAGTTGTAGTCGTTCTCGCCAGTGAAGAAAGGCAGCAGGGTGATGGCCGGGACGGCCAGCCGCGAGACAGCGAAGCAGCACAGGCTCAGCGGCTTCCGCCGCCCGATCCGCTCGGTCAGGTAGGCCGACGCGATGTGGAACGCGCCCGTGACCGGCAGGATGGCGGCGACCAGCGCCCAGGTCTCCTTCGGAATCCGGAGGCACCTGGTGACGAACAGCAGGAAAATCTCGGCCAGGGCCAACCGGAAATACACCGTCCCAAGCGCGCCGGCCATGTTGATCAGCCGGATGTCCCGTTTGATCTCTCTATTCATGGTGCTCGTGCCCGCTCGGGCGAGCCGCTGCTTGCCTCGTGGCCAGGAACGCGTCCGCGAACACCGGGCTGCGTTCAAAATCAGCCTGCAAACAAACCACACTCTCGACCCCCTGTCAAGCGCCAGCGGCGGAATGACGCGGCAGAATCGAGTTGACACGCTGAACACGGGGGAAATCAGGCACGCGGGATATATGTCCCCGATCGCACTCGTCATCGTCCTCGTCGTCGAGGCTGCCAACTTTCCAGGACGACTGCATGGACGAGTATACCACCTTGTCCCTTCGAGTTACGGTAGCCGCCCTTTGCCCGCGATCAGAGAACCGACGCGGCAGAATGCCAGCGCGGCCGAATGACGTCTGAAGTCTGTTATTGGCGCTTGAATTGGCACTTGGGCTTTGACATTTGGCATTTCGGCGCTTTCGGCGCTTTCGGCGCCTCCGGAGCAGTGCGGGCGTAACGATATCTGTTACACTACAACAGGTGGCGGTCCCTACTTCCCCTACTTCCCGTCCCTATTTTCCCAAGGAAAGTCCTGCGACAGAAGTGTATCTTCACAGCAGCTTCAGAAGAAGTGCTCCCAAGGTGGCAAGGCCTGCTCCCACAAGAACAAAATAGACCTTTTCCTGCCATTCTTTTTTCTCTGCTCCGGCCTCTTTTTCTTGGTATTCCTGAAGAGAAGGAATCATTCTGTCGATGCCGTCTGAATACTCCCGGAGCTCCCGGAGCACCTCGGTGTACCGTTCTACTTCTTCAAGTATGTCGTCGCCAGAAACGTCCTTGTTTTTTCTAATTGCAGCGATATCTTTGGCCGCTTGCTCGAGTTTCGGCCTGATTACCCGGTAGTACTCAGGCGCGACTGTCGATATGCAGACGTGAGAGTACCCGCTCATGCCCTGCTGGATCTTCTCTCTGATTCGAATGGCGAACCAATCGGCAGTGTCAAAGAAGGCTCTATACACGTGTCCCAGAGCCTTATCCACATTGCCTTGAGTGTACCCAGAAACACCGTCTGCCGGAGGTTCGTCCTTCCGACCAGATTCGAGGATCCTCAACTTGCGAGCTTCGATTCGCATGATGTGCTCAAGGGCGTTTACTAACTCCAATTTGGGTTGGAGGAAACTCCTGAACCCGACGTCGAATTCCTCCGCGTCGAGGATAAGGGCCTTGGTATGCAAATAAACCTCGACCACCAAGGCAAACCTGTCGTCTGGAGGGTTGTTCTGAACGGCCACTTCGCCCCTTCCCCTTTTGGTTCAAAACGTGCTGGTTATGCTGCCGCTACGGGAGAGGGGTACTGAGAATGCGTTTGCGGTACTCCTCGTACTCCTGGTCCGTCCAAAATCTCCCTGTCGATACACGCACGGACCCGCGAAAGCGACCAGAGTACTCCTTGGTCATTTCCCGAGTACGTTGCGTAATCGGGCAACTGGCCGGCAGGTCCTCGTCAACGACTTCGGTCCAATTGCGCATACCTTTCCCTTTCTCCTGGCCAAGGTTACGACAAACGCCATGTGCATTATCGGTCATATGACACTGCGAAACTAGACCGCCCCGAGGCATTGTATCGCTCGCCGATCCCATCCCTCCCCCCCAAGGTCAGGTTGTCAACGAAGAAAGAAAAGAACGAAGGCGACGACGGCAAGAAAAACAACCCGCGTCAGTCAGTGTCGGTCTCGAACGAACGATACTTTCGCAAGAATAATACCTGACCAACCCTCCTATGTCAAGCGCGATTCGGAAGAAATTCGGCGCCTCAACATTGCCAACGCAATCCCCGACGCGATAGAATGGCTTCCACCGTTCTTGCCTGGAGTGACCGATGGCCAAGTATAAGGGCTCGTTCGAGTCGTTCGACTTCTCGAAGGTCCGCACGCATCCAATCGCCAAGCGCCCGAACAAGGTGAAGTTCACCGGCCTGGCGGACCCGGACCGGCTGACGGTCCCGGCCGAATGGCTGCGGAACAAGGAGCTGGACGCCGTCGCGGCGGCCGTGCGGTCGAGCCGGGCGGCCGGGCGGCCGGTCATCTGCTTTCTAGGGGCGCACCCGGTCAAGATCGGGCTGTCGCCGCTCTTCATCCGGCTGATGGAGCGGGGTCTCGTGACCCACGTGGCGGGGACCGGGGCGACGGCCATCCACGACTTCGAGCTGGCGCTGATCGGCGAGACGAGCGAGAACGTGCCAAACGCGCTGCCGCAGGGGACGTTCGGGATGGCGTACGAGACAGGGCACTTCATCAACGCCGCGCTGGCAGAGGGCGTGCGGCGCGGCCTCGGGTTCGGCGAATCCATCGGCAGGTTGATTCTGGGCGAGGCGATGCCGAAGAAGGTGACGTTCGCGCATCCCGACGTGAGCATTCTGGCCGCAGGCGTGCGGCTCGGCATCCCGGTCACCATCCACGCGGGCATCGGGACGGACATCGTCGACCAGCATCCCGACTTCGACGGCGCCGCGAAGGGCGCGGCGAGCGGGTTCGACTTCAGCGTATACGCGGCGTCGGTCGCGAAGCTGACCGATGGCGGCGTCATCCTGAACATCGGGTCCGCGGTCACCGGGCCGGAAGTGCTGCTGAAGGCCGTGTCGATGGCGGCAAATGTGGGCAAGGCGCCGCGCGGCATCGTCGCTGCGGACTTCGACCTGCGGCCGGTGGTCGGGACGGATGTGAACGACGAGGACAAGCCGACGTATTACTTCCGCGACAACAAGAGCGTCGT
>CAYXNI010000188.1:0-5395 GCA_964466285.1 uncultured Planctomycetota bacterium
GGGCCAGCGGGGCCTGCGTCTCGCCGCCCTCGCCCAGCCCCAGCGCCAGCGGCAGCAGTCCGAGGATCGTTGTCAGCGCCGTCATCAGGATGGGCCGCAGCCGCCGGCGCCCTGCCTCCTCGATCGCCGCCCGCAGCTCCATCTTGTCGCGCCGCCGCAGCAGGTTCGTGTGATCCACCAGCACAATTGCGTTGTTCACCACGATCCCGCCCAGCATGATGCAGCCGATGAACGCCTGCACGCTGAAGGTCGTCCCCGTCAGGAACAGCACCAGCACCACGCCAATCGCCGCGAGCGGCACCGAGAACATCACCACGAACGGGTCCCGGAGCGACTCGTACTGGCACGCCATGACCATGTACACCAGAATCACCGAGAGGACAAAGCCAAACAGGAGCTCGCGGAACGCCTTCTGCTGTTCCTCGTAATCGCCCGCCATCACGATGCTGAAGTCCCGCGGCACGGGAACCGTGCTGAGCCGCTGCTGCACGTCGCGGACGATGGAACCCATGTCCCGCCCCGAAATATTGGCCGAGACCGTCACCAGCCGCTCTTGCGCCTTCCGCTCCACGCTAACCGGGCCGCTGCGCGGCGTCACGTTGACCACGTTCCGTAGCACGACTGCCTCGCCGTCGGCATTCGTCAGCGTCAGGTCAAGCACATCGCGCAGGTCCATGCGCTCGGCGTCCTTCAGCTTGACGAGAATCCGATACTCGTCGCCCGCCTCGCGGTAGTTGCCGGCGCTCGTTCCGCCGACTGCCGTCTGAAGCGTCTCCGCGACCTGCGTCACCGTCAGCTTCATGCGCTCCGCCTTGTTCCGGTCGGGGACGACCAGCTCTTCGGGAGCGCCGATGTCACGGCTCACCCTGGCGTCGGTCACACCGTCCACGCCCTCCACGAGTTCCTTCACCCGGTCCGCCAGCGCATCCGCCATCTCAAGATCGTGCCCCCGAATCTCCACTTCCACCTGTTCCGTACCGGCGGTCGCCATTCTCATGATAAACATCCCGCCCCCCGTCCTGACCCGGACCTTCGTCCCCGGAATGCCCGCCAGCTTCGGCCGAAGCGCCGCGGCGACCTCCTCGCTCGACCGCTGGCGCTGGCTCTGCGGGACGAGCGCGACGCGAACGTCGCCGGTGTGTGAAGAGCTGCCGTGCCAGCCCCCCCCGCCGCCCACCCCCGTCACCATGCTCTTCACCTCCGGAACCTCCGCCTGAATGATGGCCTCGATGGCCTTCCTCCTCTCATCGACCACCCCGACCCGCGTCCCAACCTCCATCTCCACGTCCACTCGGACTTGGCCCTCGTCCGAAGTGGGCATAAGTTCCGTCCCCACCAGCGGAATGAGCGCCAGGCTGCCCGCGAACAGCAACACGGTAACGACGACGGTAAGGATGCGGTGATTCAGGGCGAGATGGAGCACCCGCTTGTACCCGTCCTCCGTGTGGCGAAGGAACAACCCGCTCACCCGGAACACCTTGTGAGCCAGGGTCTCGCCGTTTGCTGCATTCAGCGACGTCGGGTGAATCCAGCGCGCACCCAGCATGGGCACCAGTGTCAGCGCCGACACCAGCGAACAGAGCAGCGAGAAGCCGATCACGTACGAAAGCTGCTGGAACATGACCCCCGCCATGCCCCCCACGAAAATCAACGGCAGAAAAACGACGACCGTGGTCAGCGTGCTGGCGATCACCGCGCCTACCACCTCTTCCGTCCCGTTCACCGCCGCTTCCAGCGGGCCTTTACCCCCCTCCCGAAGCCGGTAAATGTTCTCCAGCACCACGATCGAGTTGTCGACCAGCATCCCGACCCCCAGCGCCAGACCGCCCAACGTCATAATGTTGAGAGTCAACCCGCTGAAGTACATCAGCACGAACGTCGCGATGATCGACACCGGGATCGCCGTCGCGATGATCAGCGTACTCAGGAAGTTGCGCAGGAATAGGAGCAGGATCGCCACCGCCAGCAGGCCCCCGTAAATCGCACTCCGGCTCACGTTCCGAATCGAGTTCTGAATGTATTGGGACGTGTCAATGATGGGCGTGAGCTTGATCTGGGGAAGGTCGGCGTTAATCCGCTCAATCTCCTTCAGGACCGCCTGGGCCACCTGAACCGTGTTCGTACCCGACTGCTTGTTGACGGACAGCCGCACCCCGGGCACACCGTTCACCCGGACGATCTGACGGACCCGCTGCCAGGAGTCCTCGACCTGGGCGATCTGACGGAGAGGCACAGCCACGCCCTTCCGCTCGGCAACAACGGTGTCGCGAAGCTCCTCCAGGTTGGTGTATTCGCCCGGGGTCCGAATGGTGACCTCGTAGTTCCCGCGGTCGATCGTCCCCGCGGGCAGGTTCACGTTGCCCGACTTGATCCGGGCCAGAACCTGGTCCAGCGACAGCCCGAGAGCCTTGACCTTGTCCGCGTCGAGGTTGACGTGAATCTCGCGCTCGAGCCCGCCCCACACGTCCAGCGCCGCTACGCCGGGCACACGTTCGATACGGTACTTGATCTGGTCGTCGATGATCCGCCGCATCTGCACCGGGTCCAGGCGGCTGGCCGCGCCCAGGATGAGGACCGGAAAGCTCGCCAGGTCGAACTTCCGCAGCACCGGCCGGTTCGCGTCGTCCGGCAGCCGCGGAATCACGCGGTCGAGCCGGTCGCGCACGTCGTTCGAGGCCGCGTCCAGGTCCGTGCCCCAGGCGAATGTGACCCGCACGTTGCTGTTGCCTTCCGACGAGACAGAGCTCACCTCCTCGACGCCAGGCACCGCACTCATCGCCTCTTCGATCAGCCGAGTGACCAGTTCCTCCATCTCCTCGGGGCCAGCGTTCTTGTAGGTCGTCGACACGCTCAGCGTCGGGTACGTGATGTCCGGCATCAGGTCGATGGGTAGGCGCACCAGCGCCACCCCGCCGAGAATGATCACGATCAGCACGACCATGATCGTGAAAATTGGGCGATGAACGGAGGCTTTCGAGATGTTCACGACTTGCCCCCCTGCCCTGGCCCGGGGGCCGCGCCGGCCGGGGCCGACGTGGCCGCTCCTGCCTGGCCCGCTCCCGAACTCTGCTCTGGCACCGTGATGGCCGACCCGTCCTCAAGCAGGTGCTGGCCCATCACGATCACCGATCCGGAGAGCGCTGGGCTCAACACCTCCGCCACGTCACCCTCTGTGACACCCACCGTCACCGGCACGAACCGTGCCTTTCGCGCCTGCATGTCCGCCAGGAACACACCCTGCTTGCCCTCCCGGCGGGCCAACGCCGACGCCGGCACCACCGTCGCACCGTCGTGCCGGCTGAACTCGATCTGCGTCCGCACAAACATCCCCGGCTTCAGCACCTCGCCGGGGTTCGGAATCTCAATCTGCACCTGCGCCTGGCGCGAGCTTTCCTTGAGAAGCGGAGCGATCCGGGCGACCCGCCCGGCGAACACCCGACCCGGGAACGCATCCGTGCTGACGTCCACTGTCTGCCCGATCTGGAGCTTCGGATAATCGCGCTCGATCACGTAAATGTCCGCCCGCATCGAGCTGTTGTCCAGAATTGTCACGATCGGCGTGTTCGCCTGTAGCATCGCCCCTTCGTCCACAAAGCGCTCGCCGACAACGCGCTCGCCGGCGGCGCGCTTCTCGACAGCGCCCTCGCCGGCGGGGTTCTCACCCTGCCCGTTCGGCCACGAAGCGACGATCCTGGTGTAGGACAGCCGGACCTTCGCCGCCTCGAGAGAAGCCTTCGTCTGCTGCACCTGCGCCAGCGCCACCGTATACTTCGCATCGCAAACCTTCTGGCGGGCCTCCGCCTCTTCCAACTCGGCTGGCGAGGCAATCTTCTGTATGCCGAGCGTCTTGACCCGTTTCAGGTCGCTCACGGCAAGGTCGAGCGCACTCTTGCACTCGTCCACGCTCGCGTTCGCCACGTTCACCTCCGCCTGCGCCTGCGCCACCTGCTGCGCATATTCCCCCTCGTCCAGCAGTGCGATCACGTCGCCCAGCTTCACACGGTCCCCCACGTCAACGGTCAGCTTTTCGAGCCGGCCGGCAACCTTCGGCGCCACAATGAACTGCGCCTTGGGCAGGAGCGAGCCCGTGAACCGCCCCACATCCCGGATGGACGCCGTCCGCACCGGAGCCAGCTCGACCGCAACGGCCGCCCCCTGCGCGCGCCCGGCGCCCGCCTGCGCCGCCGGCTTGTTCAGCCGCGCGTAGATCATCCAGCCGAGAACCCCAAGCACGACAACAACCAGAACAATCAGAACCCTCTTCATACGGCACTTCCTTCACCAATGCACCAAGAGGAATCGATGCCATCCGGGCGGCGGGTCGCACAGGAGCCCGTCGCAAACAAGTCCACCACCACTTCGATCCGGCGCGTCTCTTCAGGCGCCTCAGCCAGGTCGTGCGCACGTGTCCTCAGCATTCCCAGCAGGAAACTCGCCAGCGCCTCCGGCGGGACGTCCGGCCGGACCACTCCCTCCGCCACGCCTTTTCGAAGCACCGCGGCCACCGCCCCGGCCAGCTTCCGCCGGGTCTCCGTCCACCGGGCCCGCATGTCTCCCCTGCAGCAGAGCATCCGCGCGTCTTCGGACTGCATCAGCCGCAGGAGCTGTCGCCGGCCCTGAAAGAAACTGCTGATCGCCACACACACGTCCAGCAACTGGCTCGCGAACGGCTCTCCCTCCGGCACCTTCCGGTGCAGGAGATCGCACAACTCCTCGAACCCCGATGTCGCGACCTGGAAGAACAGATCGTTCTTGTCCTTGAAATACTGATAGATCGTGCCCTTCCCCACCCGCGCGGCTGTCGCCACGTCCGACATCTTGATCTCGTGAAACCGCCGGCCCGTGAAAAGCTTCTCAGCCGCCTTCATGATCTGCGACTTCTTGTCCGGTTTCCGCATCGCAACTCCTTCTCCGGGCTTCCGCTACGGCTTCGACAATACCGACCGGTCGGTTTTCAGCCAACTTCATAAAATATCCCATGAACGCCACACTGTCAAGAGAAAACGCCGCCGACGCACTAGCGTTGACATTTCTTTACATTAACCGCCCGGCACGGAGGAAGCCACGTGTGCCCGCGCCGGTACGGCCGTTGTTTTTTCTTCAAGTTCCCTCCTTAGAGCTTGAAATCCTTCGGGTTACGGGCTACACTACGGGTAGGCTTCCGGAGACGAGCAAGCCAGTTGCTGCCGTCACGGGGTTCACAGGTGTTCGCCCGCCATACGAACATTCGCTCTTGCGGAAGCCTCTGTAGCTGAGACTGAGCCGGTCCAGTTGATCCGATTCCGGGAGACGGTTGCCGCCCCGAAGACGATCCGGGTTCCTCGGGCTCTGAGATTGCGGGATGGGGCACGCGGTCTGGCCAGTCTCGGTAAACAAGCCCATTTGTGTTCACGTT
>CAYXNI010000189.1:0-5393 GCA_964466285.1 uncultured Planctomycetota bacterium
AGGTACCCGCGCCGACTTCCATGTCGTAGGGCTGCAACAGCGCGCAGCCCTGCTTGTCCCAGTATTCCTGCAGGCGCAAAATGATTTGCTGAAACGTGATCATCACGTGTGTTCTTGGTTGAAGCGGAACCGGCAATTTTAGCTGATGGATAGCGGCATACCGCGAGATGGCGAAAGCATGAAGCCCGGCGGACACATCTGCGCGCTATGATGCAGCACAAGTAGTTTGCCCCACCGTTTTACCCACCGATGTTGACCAAGCGGAGATTCGGCATGAGCCACACCCACGACGCGATTGACGTTCACACCCACGCGTTCCCCGACTTCCTCGCCGAGCGGGCCGTCGCCGCGATCGTCGATGGCGCCGTGCTCCAGCAGCCGCACCTCGACGGCACTATCGCCGGCCTCCTTCGGTCGATGGACCGCGCCGGCGTCGAAATCTCGGTCGTCGCCTCCATCGCCACCGCCGAGAAACAGGCGCCGAGCATCCTCAGGTGGTCGCGCGAGATCGCCTCTGACCGCATCGTCCCGTTCCCGTCCATCCATCCGTTCTCGCCGGACGCCGTCGGCCAGGTCCGCCGGATCGCCGACGCCGGGCTCAAGGGCATCAAGCTCCATCCGCTCTACCAGGACTTCCAGCCGCTCGACGAACGCCTGTTCCCGGTGTACCAAGCCGCCGCGGACGAGGGGCTGATTCTGCTCTTCCATTCCGGCGACGACCTCGGCTTCATTGGCGACCACCGCTGCATGCCCCACACAATGCTCGAAATTCACAGCCGGGCGCCGTCGCTCAAGATGGTGCTCGCGCACCTCGGCGGGTTCTGGCAGGCCGAGGACTTCGCGCGGTCCGGCATCGGGTCGCCCGCATATGTCGAGGTCTCGCTCTCGATCCCCGCCAGGCCGGGCGAGCAACCCTTCGACCGCATCGTCCGCGGACACGCCGGGCGCGTGATGTTCGGCACCGACTCGCCATGGTCGGACCAGAAGACCGAGATCGAGAAGCTCGCTCGCGTCATCGACGACCGCCGGCTCCTCGAGGATATCCTCTGGAACAACGCCGCTCGCCTGCTCGGCATCAATTCACCACGGATAAACACGGACAAACACGGATGAATCTGATTGAAAAAGAGTTGACGCATAAGATCATCGGCGCTGCGATCGAAGTGTCGAACGAACTTGGCTGCGGGTTCCTTGAATGTGTGTACGAGAAGGCTCTGGCGATCACTATGCGGGAGAAGGGACTCAAGGTGGCGGAACAGGTTCCGCTCTCCGTCCGGTTTCGCGGCCTGGTTGTTGGTGAATTCTTTGCCGACACCCTTGTCGAGGACCGCGTGATCGTGGAACTGAAAGTTGTGCACGCTCTCGCACCGGAGCGCGAAGCGCAGCTCTTGAACTATCTCAAGGCGACGGATGTCAAAGTGGGGCTTCTCATCAACTTCGGGAGACCCAAGCTGGAATGGAGCCGATTCGTTCATTGAAGCCGCATCGGTGTTCATCCGGTCCCATCGCCTGGCGATGGGCGTCTATCCGTGGTGAATTCCGTGCGGACCCGTTCCGGGTGCTCTGCGCGGTGGCGGACGAGCGCCTGCCGTTCTTCCTCGACAGCGCCATGGGCGCCGACCGGCTCGGCCGGTTCTCCTTCATTGGCTGCGACCCCGTCCTCACCGTCCAGTCGCAAGGCAACACGGTCTTTGTCGACGGCCGCCCGGCCGGCCGGAACCCCTTCGAGGTCCTCCGCTCTCTCTTGAAGACCTACGGGGCTGATAAGTCCCATGCGTCCCATCTGCCCGGCGAGCACGCCTGCCCCGTCCCGTTCGTCGGCGGCGCCGTCGGCTATTTCGCCTACGACCTCGCCAGGTTCGTCGAGCGCCTGCCCGACACCGCCGTGGCCGACATCCCCATCCCCGAGATGCACTTCGCCTTCTACGACGCCGTCGCCGGATTCGACCACCAGGCCCGGAACTGGCATGTGTCGAGCGTAGACATGGGCGTTCCCGGCGCGGCGGACCGCCGCAAGCGCCTCGTCTCCGCCATCGAGCACCCCGCTCCCCTGCCCGCCTTCCAGCCCGTCAGCGCGCATGGGCTCCGCTCCAACTTTACGCGGACTGCGTACCTGGCCGCGGTGCGGAAGGCCATGAACTACATCGCCGCGGGCGACATCTTCCAGGTCAACCTCTCGCAGCGGTTTGAGGCCCAGACCGACGCCGCCCCGCTCGAACTCTACGCCGCGCTCCGCTCGGTCAACCCCGCCCCGTTCGCCTGCTACCTGCCGACCGACGCGGGCGCCATCCTCAGTTCGTCCCCCGAGCGCTACCTCAGGCTGACCGGCCGCCGCGTGGAAACCCGGCCGATCAAGGGCACCCGGCCGCGCCGCGCGCGCGACGAAGCCTTCAATGATCGCATGCGCCGCGAGTTGCTCGCCAGCGCGAAAGACCGCGCCGAGCTGACCATGATCGTCGACCTCGAACGCAACGACCTCGGCCGCGTCTGCTCCTACGGCTCCGTCCGCGTGACCGAGCCCATCGTCCTCGAAGAATACCCCACCGTCTATCACCTCGTCGCCACCGTCGAGGGCGACCTGCACCCGCGGCACGACATCATCGACCTCATCAAGGCGACGTTCCCCGGCGGCTCCATCACCGGCGCACCCAAAATCCGAGCGATGGAGATCATCGGCGAGCTCGAGCCGACCAAGCGGTCGGTCTACACCGGCAACATCGGCTACATCGGATTCGACGGCGCGGTCGACCTCAACATCGCCATCCGCACGATGATCCTGGCCCGCGGCCGCGTCTACCTCCAGGCCGGCGGCGGAATCGTCGCCGACTCCGAGCCCGAGGCCGAATACCAGGAGACCCTCGACAAAGCACGAGCGATGCTCCAGGCTCTGGGCCTGGCCTCTGCGACGATCTGATCCCCTCTTCATGCCTCCTTGTCGCCCACGTGTCGCGCGTTATAATGGCGTCGCGGCCCGCTGAGCTCTCTTCTTGCTGGATTTCACATGGCGGATGTGTTTGCCGATGTGGCGCTGAATATCGCGGCGGAACAGACGTTCACGTACCGCGTGCCGGACAGTCTACGCGAGGCCGTCACCCCCGGCCGCCGCGTCCGCGTGCCCTTCCGAAACCATGAGGTCACCGGCTACTGCGTCAGCCTCGCCGACTCCACCGACATCGCCCCCGCACGCATCCTCGACGTCGCCGACGTGATGGACGAAGACGCCCTCGTCTCGCCGAGGTTGCTCGAACTGACGAAGTGGATCGCCGACTACTACTGCTGCGGGTGGGGCCAGGCGCTCGATGCGGTCGTGCCCGGCGGGGTCAAGCGGGGGACCGAGCAGCGAACCGAGGTCTTCGTCCTGCCCGCGCTCGGGATCGAGGACACGCGGACAAAGATCGAGGAGCTCGAGGCCCGCTCGCCCAAGCAGGCGCACGTGCTCGAAGTGCTGTCCACGGCCGGCCACGAGGTGACGCTGCAGGAGCTGATGCGCCTGGCCGGCTGCTCGCCCGAGCCGATCCGCGGGCTGCGGCGGAAGAAGCTGGTGGAATTCGTGCGGCGCAGGGTGACGGAGGACGTGCTCCTCTCGCTCGAAGCCAAGCGGGAGAGCCCGCTCAAGCTCGAACCGGCGCAACGGTCGGCCCTCAACCAGATCCTCAACCTGCGCAAGCGCTCCGAGGCGGGCGTGGTGCTGGTCTACGGCGTCACGGGCAGCGGCAAGACGGAGATCTACCTGCAGGCCATCCGGCGCTGCGTCGACGAAGGCCAGCGCGCAATTGTGCTGGTGCCGGAAATCTCGCTCACGCCGCAGACGGTCCGGCGGTTCAAGGCCCGGTTCGATCACGTCTCCGTGCTCCACAGCCACCTGACCGAGAGCCAGCGGAACGAGCAGTGGCGCGACATCCGGTCCGGCCGGACGCAGGTGGTCGTCGGGGCGCGGTCGGCCATCTTCGCCCCTATCCCGCGGCTCGGCCTGATCGTCGTCGACGAGGAACACGAGACGAGTTTCAAGCAGGATAACGTGCCGCGCTACAACGCGCGCGACGTGGCCGTGATCCGCGGGCGGCTGGAGAAGGCGGTGGTCGTGCTGGGCTCGGCCACGCCCTCGCTCGAGAGCTGGCACAATGCCCGCACGGGGAAGTATGAGCTGGCCGTGCTGCCGGGCCGGGTCGAAGGCCGGCCGCTCCCGCGCGTGGTGACCGTGGATATGACGAAGGAGATGGCGGCGGTCCGGCAGTTCCGGTTCCTCTCGCGCGAGCTCGTGTCGCTTATGGAAGACCGGCTGGCGAAGGACGAGCAGGTCATCATCTTCCTCAATCGCCGCGGGTTCGCCACGCACGTGTTCTGCGGGCGGTGCGGCTGGGCGATGAAGTGCCGACACTGCGATATCTCGATGACGTTTCACAAGCGGCTGAACCGCGCGATCTGCCACTACTGCGGCGAGCGGAAAGCCGTGCCCGCCGTCTGCCCCGACTGCCGCAGCGACACGATCAAGCAGGTCGGGCTGGGGACGGAGAAGGTCGAGGATGAGATCCTGGCGCGGTTTCCGGGCGTGGAATGCGCCCGGATGGATTCAGACGCGGTCCGGGGCCGCGGCGCTCACGCACGGGTGCTCGACGCCTTTCACCAGGGCCGCGTAAGGATTCTCGTCGGCACACAGATGATCGCGAAGGGGCTGGACTTCCCGAACGTCACGCTCGTGGGCGTGGTCAACGCAGACACGGCCCTGCACCTGCCGGACTTCCGCGCGGGCGAGCGGACGCATCAGCTCATCGCGCAGGTGGCTGGGCGCACGGGCCGAGGGCCGAAGGGCGGGCTCGTGGTCGTTCAAACCCGCCAGCCGGAGCATTACACGATCCGCACGGCGGCGATGCACGACTTCCAGGCGTTCGCCGAGGTGGAACTGGGGCACCGCCGCGCGCTCAACCTGCCGCCGTTCGGCCGGACCGCCCGGATCGTGATCGACGGGCGAAACGAGCGCGAGGTCCGCGAAAGCGCGCAGGCCGTCGGCGACGCCCTCGCCGCGCGCGCCGCCGAGTTCCGCGGCGCCGTGCTGGGGCCGACGCCGTGCCCCATCGAGCGGATCAAGGACAGATTCCGCTGGCACATGCTGCTCCTCGCTGGAAAATGGCGCACCATTCGCGATATGATAGGAGTGGCGAAACCCGCCATGCCAAAGAGCGGCCGCCTGCACGTCGTGGTCGACGTGGACCCGGTCTCGATGCTCTGAGTCGCGCAGTGTGACGTGAACACATAAAAGGAAACAGTCATGCGCAACTTTGCGGACATGTTGATGGACGCTGTCGACGCGAAGCAGAGCCGGCTGGCCGTCGGGCTCGACCCCCGGGCCGAGCTCATCCCGCTCGACCTGCGCGGGCCGGCCATCAAGGCGAGCG
>CAYXNI010000190.1:0-5343 GCA_964466285.1 uncultured Planctomycetota bacterium
GTTGCTGATAGTTCTTCTCGATCGCAGCCTTGATCTGTTCGGCGGTCGACACCACCACCATCACGTCGGAATCGGTGTGCTTGCTGACTTCATCCAGGGCGATCAGGTCCAGCGGGTTGGACATGGCGATGGTCAGGGCGCTTTCGATCTGGCCGAGGGGAAGGAGGCTGTGCTTTTCCGCGAGGTCACGGGGCACCCGCGTAAGGGCGCCGGTGGGTGTTCTGTAGCTGCTGACGTCCAGATAGGCCATATGCTCGAACAGTTCGCAGAAGAACGAGGCCCGGTCGAGGGGCTGAAGGTTTTGCTGTTTGCACAGGGTCTCGTACAGGGAGGTGCCCATTTCCTGCTGGCTTTCGAGGAGCTGGCGCACCTGCTCTTCATCGAGGTACGAGCCGCCGTACAGGACGCGCCGGAGTCGGCCGCGCGCCGTGGTCTGCGCCAGGAGCTCCGAGCCCGCTTCGCCCGGTTCAGTTTCCTGCGGCTTCGCCCGCATGGTTGGCGTTTTCCCTCTCGTTCTTAGTGTCTGCTGTCTCGGAGACGGCGCCGGTCTCGTTGGACAGTTGTTGAGCCAGTCCGGCAACCGCGTCCGCGACGTCTGCCGGAGGCTGGGCGGCATCCGCCTCTTGGCCATCTTCGTCGGCCGGAGATTCCGCCGCTTCTTCCGCCTCCGGCTTGGCAAAGGTCTTCTCGAGGAGCGTCTCCAACTGCTCGTCTGAACACAGCACCAGACGGATGTTCAGGCCGGTCCCATACCGCATCTCACCAAAGGTCTCGTCATCGAGCGGGTTTACGCACGCGATGGTGAGGATTTCCCTCACCCAACTGACGGGCATCAGGCGGTGCTCGCGGCAGAACCGCTCGGGAAGGAGTTCGACCACGTGCGGCGGGACCGTGCAGCCGCTCGCGTCGATCCACGGGATGCACAACACCCGGATCAGCAGACCATCGAGATAGCCTTTCAGCAGGACCTTCTCGCGAACCAGCACGTCGCCCAGGTATTCGTCCGGGAACTTCTGTTGAATGGCGGCGATCTCGTCGTCTGGCAGGGTGTCGGTGTCAGAGAGAATCCGGGCGAGCCGGCGGGAGGCGGCTGTGGCGAACACCGCCGCCGTCGCCGCCGCTTCTGCCTTTGTTGCCGCCTTTGTTTCCTTGTCGGCCACGAGAACCGCCTCCAGGGTCAGCCGCCGCCGCCGCCCATCGACTGTGTCAACTTGATCATGGGGAAGAAGATGGCGACAACGATGCCGCCGACAACGACGCCAAGAAAGCCGATGAGCAAGGGCTCGATCATGGCGGTGAGGCCCTCGATCGCCGCGGCGACGCGCTCGTCGTAGAAATCGGCCACCTTGTACAGCATCTTGTCCAACTGCCCGGTCTGTTCGCCGACGGCGATCATCTTGACCAGCATGGGCGGGAACACCTCCTTGGTCTGGAACACCTCCGCCAGGCCGGAGCCGCTGCTCACGCTGCCGATGGACTGGTTCACCGCCGCGGCGATCACGGCGTTGCCCGACGCCCGCTGGACGATGGTCAAGGCGTCCAGGATGGGCACGCCGCTCGAGAGCAAGGTGCTGAGGGTCCGCGAGAAGCGCGCGATCGCCACCTTCGTGAACAGCTCCCCGAATATGGGCGCCTTCAGCTTTAACAGGTCAAAGTAATAGCGGCCCTTGTTGGTCTTCAACGTAATAACGAACGAGGCGACGACGGCTGCCGCCAGCAGCACGGTGACGATCGCGTTCGCGCGCGCGAAGTTGCTTATCGCCAGCACGATCTGGGTGGGAAGCGGCAGCTTGCCCTTGATCATGTCGAACATCTGGGCGAATTTCGGCACCACCACCAGCAGCAGGACGGCTGCCACGGCGACGATCATGCCCGTGGCCAGAACCGGATAGGTCATGGCGGACTTGACCTTGTTCCGTACGCGCTGGGCGGATTCCATGTAGATGGCGAGCTGGTTGAGGATGCGCGCCAGCTCGCCGCTCGCCTCGGCGGCCCGGACCATCGTGATGTAGATGTCGGGGAAGATCCGCTTGTACGGCGACATTGCCCCCGAGATTCGCGTGCCCCGCCGGATGTCGCGCAAGATGGCGCCAAGCACGTTCTTAAAATCCTCCGACCCGGCCTGGTCGGCCAGCGTTTCGATCGCGTTGTCGATGGGCAGTCCGGCATCGACCATGGTCGCGAGCTGGCGGGTGAAGATCATCAGGTCTTCGGATTTCACCCTGGCCTTGGTAAGGTCGCCGGCCGGTTCGGCCGCGGTTTCAGAAGTCTCCGCTTTGGTTGCGTGGGCGGGGGCTTCCTTGATTGACACCGCAGTCAGCCCCTGGCGCGCGAGCGTCGCGACCACTCCGGCGGAGCTGTCGGCCGGCATCATGCCGGACTTGGTCTTGCCGTCGACCGTTACGGCTTCATACTGGAATTGCGGCATTCAGTTGCTCCCCTGTTTCGGCACGTCGGCCGCGGGCTTCGGCTGGGGCGGCGGGAATGGGCCGCCCTCCAGCAGGTGCTCCCGCCGGTGCTCCTGGATGCCGGACACTTCCTTCTCGGTTTCGCGGTCCACTTTCTCCGGGTTCAGCACGGTGGCCGACACGAAGATCACCAGGTTGCTCTTCTCGCGGACCTTGTCTTTGGTCCTGAAGAGCCAGCCGATGAGCGGAATGTCCTTGAGCAGCGGGACGCCGCGCACCACGACCTGTTCGTTGTATCGCATCAGTCCGCCGATCACGAGCCACCGGCCGTCGTCGATCGTGACCTGGGTCTTGGCCGACCGCGTGTCGATGATGGGTGCCGGCGGATCGGTCGTGGTCCACCCGGTCAACACAAGCACCGCCGGCTCAAGCACCATTTCAATCCGGTTGTCGGCGAGGACCCGGGGGGTGACCGTGAGCGTCAGGCCAGTCTCCTTGAACGTGACGGTCTCGTCCGTGACGGTGACCTGGTCGACGATCCTCGTGGTCCGGGTGATGACGGGGACCTGGTTGACGACCTTGATCTCCGCCAGCCGCCCGTGACTGGTGGTCACCTGGGGTGCAGACAGCACTTCGGCGACCTTGTCCTGTATCAGGGCCTTGAGCGTGGCGTCGATCCGGTTGCTGGTGAACGTGAAGTTCAGCGTGGACGCCGGGATGGGGTCCTGTGTCAGGTCGATGCCGATGACGCCCTTCCCCTTGTCGCTCAGCTTGTCGGTATTGAACGTGTCGCTGAACGAGATTCCGAGGCTCTCCGCGCGGTCGACGGAGATTTCCACGATCCGCGCCTGGATGGCCACCTGGGGCACGGGGATGTCGACCGCCTTGATGATCTGCTCGGCCTTCTTGAACTGCTCTTCCGTGCCGCTGATAATCAGACGGCTGGACGGGGGATCGATGGCGATGTTCTTTGCGTCGGGCACGGCGTTAGGCACCAGCAGCTTGGCCACCTGGATCACGTCGGCGCTCTTCAGCGTGAAGACCCTCAACTGCGCCCACTGCCCCTCTTTGGCTTTCAGCGCCTCCTCGCGGCTCATGATCTCGTAGATTCCGTTGTCCCTGGTCACCAACTCGAACCCGGCGTTCCTGAGGATCACCTGAAGCGCCTCGAGGACGGGAGCGTTGGTGAGATGGACCGTCACGGTTCCGGTGAGTTGGTCGCTGCCGACGAGGTTGATGTTGTTGGCGTCGGCCAGCGCCGTGACGACCGCGCGGAGGTCGGCGGATTCCATGGAAATCGATACGGCGCCGGGCGCCGCCGGTCTTGCGGCGGGCGGCGGAGGGGCCGGAGCGGGCGCGTCGGCCGCCCACAGAGGCCAGCTCACCAGCAACAGCCCGAGGATGATTGCCGTTTTCCTCATATCACAGTCCCTCAGGCTTGGGCACAGGCGCGTCCAGCGACAACCGAATCTTGTGATCGCCGTCCGACAGCAATACGCCCGCACCGTCCACAGCCAGGAGCCTGACGCCGCGGATAACTTCCTGTCCCTCGCGGTAGACGCGGTTCCCGATGATCGCCAGGCGCCGGTTGCCTGATTGCACCACGCCCTGCAGCTTGAGCTTTGACATCGCCAGAGCGTCGGTCGGGTTGACCAGCTCGAAGCTGGCCGGGGCGAACGGGTCCCGCAGTTCGGTCCAGCTAAAGGTGAAGGTCCTCGGCTGGACAGCACTGAAATCAATCCGCACCGCGGACAACGGTGCCGGTGCGGGATTCGACGTTGGTGTGTCGGGGGCCTTCTTCGTTGGTGGTGCCGCCGGTTGGCCGCGCGGCGGCCGGGCGGGCGGGTTCGATCCGGCCCGTTTGGCGGGCGCAGGCTGGGCCGGGGTCTTGGCCGTCGCAGTCGCGGCGTCGCCAGCGGGCTTCTTCTTGGCCTTCCCCGGGTCCGAGACCGGCGCACCCATCAGGATCGGGCCCAACTTGAGTGCGCACAGGAGGGCGGCCACGACGCCCAGAACGATCATCATGATTCTTTTCTGTTTTCGCTTCACGCGGGCGGACTTCTCCTTCCGCCGCCGTCTCGTGCTGCGGGCCACGACGACGCAGCGGAGTGGGCGGCGCTCGTGTACGCCCTTGCCATATCAGGCCTTCTGTTCGCGCATAGAGAGCGCCAAGTCTGTTCCACAGACATTGGGCATGCTGCCCTCGCCAAGCACGGCTGCAAGCATTATCGGTATGGAGAGTTTAGGGATTAGGAGGAAACCGCCGGGTTGGATTGTCTGTCGGCGCACGGCTCGCCGCAGACCCTGGATCGGCCAGTCCACTTCGCCTGGTAGAGGGCCCGGTCGGCGCTCGCCGACATCTCGTCGACCGATTTCTTCCCGCAGGAACAGGCGATTCCGATGCTCACGGTGACTGGGTTGCCGACCGGCGGGAACTGGGTCCCAACGATGGCGTCGTGGACGCGGCTCATGAGTATCTCGGAGCCCTCAAGGTCGGTTTCCGGGAGCAGGACACTGAACTCGTCGCCCCCGTACCGGCCAACAGTGTCGGAGCGGCGGATGTTTTTCATCACAATGGAGGTGATCCCGCGCAGGATTTCATCACCTGCGCCGTGGCCGTAGCTGTCGTTGATATGCTTCAGGTGGTCGACGTCTATCAGAGCAATACAGAAAGCATACTTATACCGCTGATAGCGCTCCCATTCCATCTGACGCAGTTCGTCGAACGCGCGGCGGGTCTTGGCCCCCGTGAGGCTGTCTTCGCTGGCAAGACGCTTGGTTTCCGCGTAAGCCGCGTCCAGCTCAAGGTTCTTGGCCCGGAGCGAACTCTCGGACGCCTGGAGTTCGTCTGTGGCTCGCCTGAACGCTGTGGCCAGGAGTTGGATTTCCTTGCCGCCGCGCAGCAACCGTCGGGAAATCATTTCCACCGTGAACG
>CAYXNI010000191.1:0-3293 GCA_964466285.1 uncultured Planctomycetota bacterium
ACCGTCGATACGCCGGCGATGAAAATCATGTTGTACGCGATCGCGTGAATCGCAGAGCCCTCCGCTGTGTGGGCCCAGACAATCACCGCCACCGCCGCCACCCCCAACTCCACGAGCATCCCGGCCGCGCCTACAAGCACCCGGTGCCACTTGCTCCGCAACGCCCACGCACTCGACGCATCAACGTAGGGCAGCGGCGTGAAAATCAGGAACATCACCCCCATCACGTGCACCTCGCCGCCCGTCCCCGACTGCTGCCCGAACTTCTTGCACGCGAACGCGTGGCCGAACTCGTGGCACACCTTGATCAGCGCCATCCCCACGTACAGATAAAGCAAGTTGTCCGGATCCAGAATCCCCGATGCGCGCCGCGTCAGATCCCCGCCACGGCCCGCAAGGAAATACAGACCCGCCCCGATCAGCGCCAGCCACAGAACCAGCCCGCCCGAGCTGAACACCTTCCCCGCCACACGCACCCACCGATCAAGGAAACGGTCCGGGTCAAACAGCGGCAGCCGGATGAACAGCAGGTTCGTAAGATAGCCCTGGACCTCGCGCGTCCTCCGCTTGTGATAGCGCTGGAACAGGCTCTCGGCGTCCGGCGGCAGCTCGGCGTGAAGAAGGTTCGTCGTGTACAACTGCCCCAGAAGCTGGATCGCCTCCCCCTGCGTCGGCGCACTGTCGCCCAACTGCTCGTTGCAGAGCTTCCACACCTCCGCCACCGTCTTCCGGCCGTCCAACAGCGCCACGAAGTGATACGCCGGATCGTTCAGCCGGTAAAACTGGTTCGTGGCCGGGTCCTGCAGCACGTGCCACATCTGCCCCCGGAAATGCTGACGGTGCGCCTGCACGCTCGGACGAAGGCGCGGACACAACCCCGCCACCCGGTACCACGACTCGCTGAATGTCGGACGATCAACCGGCACGCGCGGGACTCCTCAACTCACATCCACAGCTTCATCCGCAACCAGTCGATCAGGCGGTGGGTCCACAACCACGCGTACGAACGCCGGCCCAGGTGAATCTTCGCCAGCCCCTCCAGTCCCGGCCGCATCCACACCTCCACCTCCGTGCTGTCCAGCCGCGCGCGGACCTTGACAACGTTCCGCTGGTTCAGCACCTCCGTCGCCGGATTGATCCGCTCCACCGTGAACTTCGACCGCCGGTCCGGCCGCGTCGTTGTCGCCAGGGCACCGGTCACCGGCCCATCATGTGCCCGCATGAACTCGTCCACATCCGCAATCGCGTTCTCTGGCACCGCCAGCTCCGCCCGCAGGGCATTGATCGGCGCGATCTCAAACATCACCGTGCCCGTCTTGACCGGTGCGCCGATCTGCCGCTTCAGGTCTCCCACAACCACCTTCCCGCTGATGGCCGACTTGATCTCCGCCTGGCCGATCTGATACTCGAACAGCGCAATGTCCGCTCCCACCTCCTCCGCCTGGGCGCGGGCGATCTGCGCCTCCGCCTCCTTCCCGTCCCGCATGGCCGCCGCCGCCTGCTTGCTGTAAGCCTCACGCCTCGCTGCGGCGGACGCCACCTTCAGCTCCAGCTCCCTCGTCTTCAGCCTGGCCAGCACCGTCGTCCCGGCCGTCACGTCGCTGTCGGGCTCGACGAACACCGCCTCGATGTACCCGTCGAACGGAGCGGGTACCACCTGGCGCTCCGTCGCCTCCAGCACAAACGTCGCCTCGGCGTTGTAATCCCCCTTCGCAAAAACAAGGAAGATCGCCGCCCCCATCACCAGCAGCGCGATCACCTTCTTCCACGTGTGCTTCGGCCCCAATGCCACCACCAGCCCCTTGCGGGCCGCGGCCGCCATCCGCGCACCGAACCACCGGTCGTGCTCATACAGATTGACCAGCCGCGGCGCACACAGCTCGCACGCCAGCCGCACCGACTCGACCTCCGCCAGCGTGAACGGCCGGTCGGCCGGCCGCTCGAGCGTAAGGACGGCCACCACTTCGCCGCGCCGCCGCAACGGCAGGCTGACCACCGCGATCGGACCGTAACGGCCCGCCAACTCACCCGTTGCGCGCGCCACGTACGTCGCATCGGGCGCCGCCGGCCACAGTACCTCCATGTCCTGGTCCAGGCATTCCTCCATCGCCGCCTCGAGGTCCTGCACCAGCTTCATCCTTCGGCTGAACTTCTCCGTGTGGCTCATCGCGCGCAGCCGGACGTACCGCTCCTTGAGGAACCCCACGCTCGCCCGGTCGCACGACCACCGCGCCGACGCCTCGTTGCACAGGGCCATCGCCGCCGCCACGAACCGGTCGTGCTCGTTGATCGCCGGAAGAAGCTCCATCGCGTCCCGCAGCCGCTGCAGGTCCGCCTGCCGCCGCTGCAGCGCCATCCGCATCTCGTAAAGCCCCAGGAAACCCGCGCTCATCTCGAGCCGCTCGCGCGCCGCCGCCACCACGCTCGGGTCCTGCGCCTCCACCACAAAACTCGCCAGCCCGGGAAATCCGCTGTTCCGAAGCGGGATTAACACCAAGTGCCGCCTTGCCGGACCGCCGTACAGGTCGTCCGCCGCGTGAAGCTCCTTCACCGCCGTCTTGCCCGACCCGAGCACCTGCGTGGCAAACTCTGCCGACCGCGTCAGCCAGCCGGGAACAGCCGCCCCCTCGGACAGCGCCGGCCACGCCGCGACCACGTCCGCCCGGCTCCCACCGTCCAGACGCAGAATCGCCCCGCCCTGCGCCGCACCCACCCGGCACTGCACCGCCAGCAGGCCCGCCAGAAACTGCTCCGGCGGGCCCTCGAAGCGCGCCAGCGCCTCCAGCATCTCCGCCGTCGTCAGGTCCCCGCCCGCCGCGAGCTGTCGGACTGTCTCCGTGCGTTCTGCCATTCGCTCAGAAACCACCCTCTCCCCGTGGGGAATCCGCCGCAGAACAGGTCATCCGGTGACCACGCACCGGCCTACTTCTTCGCCTGCCGCTTGGCCACGTCCAACTCCAGCACACCGAACTGATCCTCATGGCGCCGGATCACCTGGCCCAACGCCAGCGCCAGCCGTTTGGCCGAGAAGTAATTGAGGATAACCCGCTGGTTCAACTGGAAGACCATCGACACCGCACCTTCCGGTTGAGCCGCCGGATTGATAAGGTTCAGGCCGAAATCCAGAACCACTTCCTCCGCCGTCCCGTTCGTTCGGAACGCGTTCGCGTAGTTCGCCTGCATCTTCTGCTCGTCAATCTGCAGCCGGACCTGCCGCTGTCCCGTCTGCTCGCGAGCCTGCTCCTCAATGTGCTTGTCCGCCGAACTGTCAACGCCCTTGTCAACGTCCTTGT
>CAYXNI010000191.1:3393-5327 GCA_964466285.1 uncultured Planctomycetota bacterium
CCTTGTCAACGTCCTTGTTCTTCATCACCTTCCTCCTTGTGTCTGTGTCGACATGGGCGACTCACCCGTGTCAGGAACAGAAAAATGGACCGTCACGCGCTCACCCGCCGGCCGGCCCGCCGAGTTCGGCGCTTCAACACGAACCGTCAGCGTATGGCTCGCAGGATCAGCCACCGCCCCGATAAACCCGATCTCCCCGACGACCTCGGCCCCGTCCTTGAATCTCACCCTGGCCTTGTCCTGCAGCTTGAACTTCCGGGCCATATCCACCGGCACCGGCGCATCAATCCGCACCGGATCAATCTTCACCACCCGGATAATGTCCTGGTGCGCATCCACCGACTCCCCCGTCTTCTTGAGCAGCTTCTCAACCTTCCCGTCAATCGGACTCAGAATCTTCATCCGTTCGAGGTTGATCCGCCCTTCCTTGTGCTTCCGCTCGCTCTGCTCCCGCTTGAAACGGGCCAGTTGCAGCGAAAGCTCGGCGATCTTCGCCTCCAACTCGGCATGCACGATGTCCCACTGCTTGACCTCTGCCGCCTTAAGCTTCTTCACGTCCTCCTGCTTCTGCGCCAGCTCCGCCTCCGCTGAACGGACGTACAGGTCGACCTGCGCCTCCGCCTCCAGCTGCTTCACCTGCACCTGCTCCGCCTCGTCGTCAAGCTGGACCAGCAGCTCGCCCGCCTTCACCACCTGACCCTCTTCAACCAGCACCTTGCCGATTCGGCCCGGATGCACAAAGCCCAGCATCCGGTCCTCGCTCGCCCGCGTAAACCACTCGACCTCAACGTCTGCCGCGCGGCACACCCCCCCCGCCATCAAGACGGCCGCGCCAATCACCAGACCCACAAGGGCTGACTTGCGTACCAACATGTCATACAGTCTAGCAACACGCCCCGCACTTTGCCAGTGCTTTCTCCTGCAACGCCGGCGCCCGGGCCGATTCAGCATCCTGAACAGAAGCCCGCAACACCACGTCCCGAACCCGCACGCAACCATCCTCACGCCCCCCATTCGTCATCGCCCGTCGCCTTGCAGGAACCGCAGCGCCTCCCCTGCACTCGCCCCTTCGTGCACAATCTTCGCTATCGCCGCCACGATCCGGTCCGGCCGCTCGTGCTGGAACGCATTCCGCCCGATCGACACACCCTTCCCCCCCGCCTCCAGAGAACCCGCCACCATGTCCAGAATCTGCTTGTCCGTCTCCATCTTCTCGCCCCCCGCGATCACCACAGGCACCGGGCACCCGTCCACCACCTCGCGGAACGTCTCCGGACTCCCGGTGTACACGCACTTCACGATGTCCGCACCCAACTCTGCGCCGACCCGGGCGGCGTGCTTCACGTACTTCACGTCGAACGGATCCGTGATCTTCTCCCCACGCGCATACATCATCGCCATGAGCGGCATCCCCCACTCCGCACAGCGCGCCGACACCTCCCCCATCTGCCGCAGCATCTCCGGCTCCGTCTTCGCACCCAGATTCACGTGAATCGACACCCCGTCCGCGCCCAGCTTGACCGCCTCCTCCACCGTACACACCAGCACCTTCGCATTCGGGTCCGGCCCCAGCGACGTGCTCCCGCTCAGGTGCACGATCAGCCCCACGTCCCGGCCCACGCCCCGGTGGCCCGAAACCACCAACCCCTTGTGCTCGATGATCGCGTTCGCACCCCCGTCCACCACCATCTGCACCGCTTCCTTCATGTCGCACAGACCCGGGATCGGCCCCACCGTCGTCCCGTGATCCATCGGGATAATCACCGTCCGGCCCGACGTCCGGTTCACGATCCGCTCAAGCCTCACCTGCTTCCCGATCATTGCGCACCTCCTCACTGCACGCCCAAAAGAGAAGGCCGCTCATCGCGGCCCTCTCGAATGGTGGAGACGAGGGGAGTCGAACCCCCGACCTCTAGAGTGCGATTCTAGCGCTC
>CAYXNI010000192.1:0-5327 GCA_964466285.1 uncultured Planctomycetota bacterium
CTTGAGAGTGAGGGATTAGCCGGCGCGCAAGAGGTCGTGTCCGCCCAGAGTTGGTCGGACAAGGTCATCGCCATCCTGACCAGCGGCCAGGTCGTGGGGCTCCTGGTTCTGATCGGGTTCGGGGGCGTCTGGCTAGAGTTGAAGATGCCCGGCTTCGGGGCCCCAGGCACCATCGCCGTGGTCTCGTTCCTCCTCGTGTTCACCTCGCAGTTCCTCGTCGGGCACGCCCACGCGCTCGAGATCATCCTCTTTCTCGTGGGCCTGGCCCTCCTGGGAATCGAACTGTTCGTGACGCCGGGGTTCAGCGTCATTGGGAGCCTCGGCATCCTGCTCCTGCTCGTTTCCCTCGTGCTGGCCATGCAACCGTTCGTCATCCCGGAGTACCCATGGCAGTTTTACCAACTGCGGATGAACCTGCTGGCCGTGCTGGGCGGAATGGCCGGGTCGGTCGTCATCCTCCTGCTGGCGATCTGGTTCCTGCCGGGCACCTCGATCTTTCAGCGGATCGCCCTCCAGAAGGAGCTGAAGACGGCCGAGGGCTTCGGCGGCGGCGTGGAGGCAGGCGGCTCGCTCGTCGGCCAGGCCGGAACGGTGGTCAGCCCGCTCCGCCCCGCTGGCAAGATGGAGATCGCCGACAAGATATACAGCGTCGTCTCCGACGGCGAGTTCATCGGCCAGGGCGGGAAGGCACGGGTGATCCTGGTCGACGGCGCGCGGATCGTCGTGGTGCCCCTCGCGCCCGAGAAGCCGAAGGAGCCGGAGTTCCGCGCGTAATGGAGTTCTGACAATGGGCGAAATCGCTCTGCCACTCATCCTGCTAATCGTCGGCGCGGCCGCCTTCTTCCTCGAAGCGTTCATCCCGTCGGGCGGCCTGATCAGCGTCCTGGCCGGCGGCTGCCTCGTCGCGGCCGTCCTGCTGGCGTTCACGCGGCTGGGCACTCCGGCGGGCCTGGTGTTCCTGGCCATTTCGCTGGTTGTTGTGCCGGTGTCCCTGGTTCTGGCCTTCGCGGTCTTCCCGAAGACGGCGATCGGCAGGCGGCTTACGCTGCGGAGCGCCCAGACGCAGGAAGACGGCTACGTCGGCCAGAACCCGAAGGAAAAGGAACTGCTCGGCCAGACGGGCGTCGCGCTGTCCAACCTTCGTCCGGCCGGCGCGGCCAGGATCGCCGGACGCCGCTATGACGTGGTGACCGAGGGCGACATGGTGGAAAAAGGAGCTGCCATCGAAGTCCGCCGCATCGAAGGGAACCGGATCGTCGTCAGGGAACTGAAAAGAGTTTAGGGTTTAATGTTTAAGGTTTAAGGTTCAGTGGCGAGCGCAGATGGAAAGGTTGGAGTTTGGACTTTGGAGTTTGGACTTTAAACGTTAAACTTTGGACTTTAGACTTTGGACTTTGGAGTTGAATCGGTAGACTGATTCACATCTCTGGTAGGAGGAAGAGGCATGTTGAACTGGGCATGGTTGATTAGCTCGGCGGAGCGGTCCGGGGCGGCGGGGTCGCCTGGGCCGGAGGGTTGGGTGGTCGCGTTGCTCGTGGTGCTGGGGCTGCTGGTGCTGGTGGTCGGCGGAATCGCCCTTGCGTTCTTCCGGCTCTGGCTTCAGGCGCTGCTCTCCGGCGCCCACGTCAGCCTCATCAACCTCGTTGCGATGCGGTTGCGGAAGGTCAGCCCGACCATCATCGTCGACGCTCGGGTCCGCGCCGTCAAGGCCGGTCTCCAGATCGACACCGACTCACTGGAAGCCCTGTACCTCGCGCGCGGCGACGTGCCGCGCGTCGTAATGGCCCTCATCGCGGCCAACAAGGCGAATATCGACCTGTCCTTCAAGAAGGCCAGCGCCATCGACCTCGCCGGCCGCGACGTGCTCGACGCCGTCCGGACCTCGGTCAATCCCAAGGTCATAGACTGTCCGGACCCGTCCAAAGGCAGGCCGACGGTCGACGCAGTCGCCAAGGACGGCATCCAGGTCAGGGCGAAGGCGCGCGTCACCGTTCGCACGAACCTCGACCGCCTCATCGGCGGCGCGACCGAAGAGACGATCATCGCCCGCGTCGGCGAAGGCATCGTCACCACCATCGGCTCGTCCGAAAGCTACGCCCGCGTGCTTGAGAACCCGGACCGCATCTCGAAGACCGTGCTCGACAAGGGCCTCGACGCCGGCACCGCATATGAGATCCTGTCCATCGACATCGCGGACGTGGACGTGGGCGACAACGTCAAGGCGAAGCTGGACGCGGACCGCGCCGAGGCCGACAAGCGGGTCGCCCAGGCCAAGGCCGAAACTCGACGCGCCCTGGCCGTCGCACAGGAGCAGGAAATGTCCGCGCTGGTCATGGAGAACCGGGCGAAGGTCGTCCTGGCCGAGGCCGAGATCCCGAAGGCGATCGCACAGGCCTTCCGCGAAGGCAACCTGGGCATCATGGACTATTACAGTCTCAAGAACATCCAGGCCGACACCAAGATGCGCGAGAGCATCGGGGGAGCCGGGCCCGTTCCGAAATGACCGCCGCGATGAGAACGCGAGCGCCGGAGCCAGCATGACCGGCGCCGCCGTTCACGGAGCATGAGCATGCCAGAGCCATACGTCCCCTTCGTCCTGGCAAGCACAGACGAGGTGGTGGCCGTCGTTGTCCTGATTCTCGGCGGGTTATTCTGGCTGATCCGCCGCCTGGCCGAGACTCGCGAAGAGGCGAAGAAAGAAAGCCCCGGCCTGCGCCGGGAGCCGCTGGAACAGCCGCGGCCGGACGAAGAACCAGAGCTCTCGCAGGAAGAACAGGTGCGCCGTTTCTTCCGGAGCCTGGGCGTTGAAGTCCCCCAGCGAGAGCCGCCGGCTCAACCGCCGCCGGCTCCGCCCCCGAGGCCCGCGCGAGTCATCCCCCGCCCCTCGACGCCGAAACCGTACACGCCGGAACCCCCGATGCCGGCGGAAGCCGAATCGATTTCCACGCCGCTTGCCGAATCGATTTCCACGCCGCTTGCCGAATCGATCGCACGCATGGAAATGGTGAAGTCGTCGCGCACGCTAAGGCAGGATGCGCGCGCCGCCGACTCCGAAGAGCGGCTCGCCCTCCCCTGGCTTTCGCCCCTCCAGCGGGCGGTTGTGCTGACGGAGATTCTCCCGCGACGGCCCGGTCCCCATCGCGCATTTCCCCGCTAGCAATCGGCAATCCGACCCGGGAGTAAAGAGCCGAAAGCCGCGTCCCATGGATCCCACGGGATTTCCCGTTTCGTCGTGCACCGCGCTGTCCTTTCCACCTCTGGCGTCTCAGGCCGCGAATGCCCCCCCTTCGCAGGTTCTGCACCGGCAAGAAAATTGCGGGTAACCTCTTGCGCGCCGACATATTTCATGCATATTAATTGTGCACTTGGGCAGTTTGTTAAGGAGAGAGACCTATGAACATGGACTACACTGCAGATGACGACTGCACTCCCGCCGCCAGCGCCGATGAGGAAGACGACGTCGAGGAAGATGCCGAACCGGCCAAGAAAGATGACAAGGAAGAGGATAAGGAGGACTCCGAGGAGATGGACTTCTGCGAACTGTGCGGCTGCGGGGAGGAGGACGACGACGAACTGCTCCGCTGCGAGGAGTGCGGGCGGCTGCACTGCTCGAACTGCCGCCAGTATGACGACGAGGGAACACCCTACTGCGCCGACTGCTACGAGGAGCTCGAAGGGGAATAGGACCCGTCAGGGCGCCCGCGCTCCCCGCCGCCGCGCAGTGCTGCGTGAAACACACGCTCTCAAGGCCGTTGCGCCACGTGCCACTTCTCGCTCAGTTGAACTCGGCCGCAAGCGCGTCCGCAACCGCGAGACCGTCGAGCGTCGGTCGAATGCGGCATTCCGACATCGTGATCCGGCCGCAGCTCACGGCGTCCCGCAGGGCATCCCGGTTGGCGTCCGCGAAGTCGCGGCCGAACCGCCTGCGGTACAGCTCGAGGTCGAGCCCGTCGGTCGTCCGCAGCGCGAGCATCACCATCTCCGCCGCCAGTTGCTCCTGCGAAAGCGCCTCGCTGCCCGCGACGGGAAGCCTCCCCTGCTCGACCAGCGAGCAATACTTCTCGGTCGAGGCCAAGTTCCATGACCGCACCGGCGGCTCGAACGAATGCGCCGAAGGCCCCAGGCCGACGTAGGGGACGTGACGCCAGTAGTTGCTGTTGTGCCGCGAGCGGTGAGCGTCGCCGAGGGAGAAGTTCGACACCTCGTACGCCGGATAGCCCAGCTCGGCCAGCCGCCGGTGCACGGCAACGAAAAGCTCGTACTCCTCGTCAGGGTGCAGGCGGGGAATCCTGCCCGCCTCGACATCCCGCCCAAGCGGCGTCCCGGCCGCGTACGTGAGCTGATAACACGAGATGTGCTCGGGGCGGCAGACCTCGACCGCGCGGTTGATGCTATCCCGCAGCGCGTCGGCGCTTTGGCCGTGCAGGCCGTAAATCAGATCGATCCCGACCTCGCGGAAGCCGGCATCGCGGGCGGTCTTGACCGCGCGCGGCCCGTCGTCGGCGTGGTGCAGCCGGCCGAGAAAGCGCAGGTCCCCTTCATCGAGGCTTTGGACCCCGATGCTCAGGCGGTTCACTCCCGCGTCGAGACACCTCGCCGACCAGTCCGCGGTGACATCCAGCGGGTTCGCCTCGACGGTGATCTCCGCGAGGGCCGCTACGGACAGCCGTTCCCGAATTGCCCGCAGGATGCGGCGGAGCGTGTCGGCACCGAGCATGGACGGCGTCCCGCCCCCGAAATAGACGGTGCCGACGCAAGTATTCGTCTGTGCGCACAGACGAACACTTCTCCCGCGAGCACCCGCCGCACGCAGCTCCAGTTCGTAAATCAGCGCGGCGGCGAAGCGGTCAATCTCCCCCGCGTCCGCGGGTGGACGCGAGTAGAAATCGCAATACAGGCATTTGCGCCGGCAGAAGGGGATGTGGACGTAGACCCCGGCCATGTCCGTCGTCCGGGGAACCGTCCGCCCGGCTTGATCACGCTCGTGGGTCACATCTCACCTTGCCAGCCCGCGACAAAGACACGCGTCGCCGCCCGGATGGCCACCCGCGCTCCCTGCACGCCACATCATTCACAGACATTCGCACGTGATCACGCTCCCCGGCGCCGGCCCTGGCTGCTGAACAGCATCCTGCACTTGAAGCCCGCCAGCCGCTTGAGGTGGAGAAGATACCGCAGCCGCTCTCTGAGGTCTAGCTTGCTCTCGCCGCGCACGCGTTCGGAGAAGTGAATCGGAACTTCGCGCACCCGCCGGCAGCCGCACTTCACGATCAGTTCCAGCCCTATCTTGTATCCGACGGGATCCAGGGGCGCCGCCCGTTCATACA
>CAYXNI010000193.1:0-5315 GCA_964466285.1 uncultured Planctomycetota bacterium
CAGCAGGGCGTTGCTGGGCATGACCCTGCTGATGGCCCTGTTCGGCGCGGGCTCGCTGCTCTGGCCGGCCGACGTCGACGCCGATAGGGTCATCCTCGTCCAGCGCCGCTGCTTCGACGCACTCACCTTCTTCGGCCTGATCGCCGCCACGTTCCTCGCTGGGTCGGCCATTCCCGCCGACCTCTCGAGCAAGCGGATCTACTCTATTGCGGCCAAGCCCGTCACCCGCCTTGAATTCCTGCTCGGCAAGACACTCGGCCTCGTCGGCGTCATCTTCATCTTCCTGGCCGCAGGCGCAATCATCACCATCGCCGTCACGCACGTGGCCAGCGCACGCAAGTCGTACGCGGGCCGTTCCTATAGCCTCGAAGTCACCGCCCCCACGGCCGAGATCCGGACGAACGGGGGAACGGTGGCCGTCAGCCGCGGCCAGGTCTTCACAGCCGACGGAAAGGCCGGCGGCCGCTACCAGCTAACGATCGCCGACCGGGACACGCAGGTCACGGGAACGATCCCCGAGACCGCCGTTCAACTTCACGTGCGATCACTCAAGCCCCGCCGGGTCGCCCCACCCGTTCACTCCTCGGCGTTGAGCAAAGGAATGGCCCGGATCGCGCGGAACGAACTCTGGCTCGCCGCCGACAAACTCGCCCGGAACGACAAATGGGACTTCCCGTTGCCCTCAGACGTCGCAGCCCTGGGCGCCAGGGCCGACAACGTCCCGGTCCGAATGCGGTTCGCCCGGTTCCGCCACGAGCCCCCGGCCGTCACCTACGAACAAGACGCAGGCGGCGCGTTCACGGCAAGACTCGACCCTCGTAAGGCCCTCGTCAAACTGGAGTTCCGCAGCCCGGCAGCCCAACAGCCATTCTTGAAAGAGATCGAGTTCACCAATCGTCTCAACGATAATGCGTCCGCCTCGGGCGGGGATCCCTTTTACAGTCACTACGAGGAGATCTTCGCACTCCCCAAGACACTCCTTGCCGCCGGCCCCCTCCAGATCAAGGTGATCGATTACTCGCCAACGTATCCTGACGCCGGGTCCATCTACTTCGGATCCGCCAAGTCCCCCGCCTGGTTGTTCAGCAACTTCGACCCCGGCCTGCTGCCCGCGGGCGATCAGACGATCCGGGCCTGGTTCTCCGCCCACTTCACTCGCGGCATGGAACTGGTCGACACCGCCGATGTGACGGCCGAGATCAGTAACCCCGCGACCGGCGAAACCATCTCCACGCCCCTCAAGCTGCGCGACCTCACCGAAACCTTCATCCGGTTTCCTCGCCGCCTGATCGACGATCAGAAGGGCGTACAACTCGCCTTCACAATCGGAGAAGCTTATCAGATCGGCCACACAACCAGAGAGGCCCCGGTCTACCTGATGCTCAAGCCCGGCCGGTTCTGGGCCACCACCGCCAGGTCAGTGTTCCTCATCTTCCTCAATCTGACCCTCTTCACGGTACTGGCGGCGGCCGCATCCACCTTCCTGTCCGCCCCGGTTGCCATCCTGCTCGTCATGGTCGCGGCGCTCGCCGGACTCGTCAAAGACGTGATGTTCCACGCCCCCATGGCCGTGCCCCAGGCTGCCGCAACCTTGCAGGAAACCGTGTGGCTGTGGATCAAGTATCGTCTCACGCAGGCTCTGGTCCTGGCGCCCGGCTTTGAGCGGTTCAGCTCGGCGGACTACGTGGCCCGCGGCTGGGCGGTGCCCTGGTCCGCCGTGTGGCAGGCCCTGCCCGCCGCCCTTGCGTACGGAGCCGTAATCTTCAGCCTCGGGTACCTGGCCTTCCGCAAGAGGGAGTTCGAATGAGCAGGAGGCCCGTCCGTTCCATTGCCCTCTGCCTGGCCGTCTTCCTCGTGCTCGGCGCACTGCTCGCCGTCCTTCAGAACCACGTCGCACTGGCGCGCAAGGACCTGCTGACGACCACGGACCTCTCTGCCAGAGAGCGGCTGATCGAGCTGAGCTCGACCGTGATGCTCGGCAGTTTCCGACCCGTCGCCGTAGACCTGCTCTGGTGCCGCGCCACAATGCTCCAGCAAGAGCGCGAGTGGGCCGAGTTGAAGGGCATCATCGAGATGATCGCCAAGGTCCAGCCGACCGACATCCAGGCCTACATCTTCCAGGTCTGGAACATGGCCTACAACATCCAGTACAACGCCCCGACCGTCGTCGAAGCGTGGAGATGGGTGAACGACGCGCTCGACTTCGGGAAGCGCGGCATCGCGCGCAACCTCAACCACCCCGAAATCTGGGAACTGTACTGGCAGATCGCCTGGGTCTACGCGCACCGCTGCGCAAGCGTGAACGACAAGCGAACGGACTACTTCGAGGAGCAGGTGCGGAAGCAATACGGCAAGAGCCCGTACCTGGTCGCCGCGGAATGGTACGAGAAAGCCTTTGAGGCCGCCGCACGCCCCGGCGTCCGCAGCGTCAACGTCGCCTACATGATGATGTGGCCCAACGCCTACGCCAACCTCGCCAGGATCGAGGAAAAGAACAACCACCGCGCGCAAGCCCGCCTGTACCGGGAAACCGCCATCCGCATCCACCAGCGAATCATGGACACCTTCCCCAAGTATCGCCGTTTCGGCGAAGAGTTCATCGACGGACCGGACGGACTGCGGGCCTTGATCCGCGTGGAGGAGCGGTGGGCTTACGCCGACGAGCTTCGCAAACAGAAGAGAACCTCCGAAGAAGTCGCAGTCCGCGAGGAAGTGGCCCAGGCGTGGAACGCCCGGTTCGATAACGCTGCCATTCCCCAGGCGCCCATCCAGCTTGACCGGGCGACGGACGAGCTGGAATCGGCCGTTCAGGCCGTAGCGGACCCGAAGGAAAGGCGCGCCGCCGATTTGAAGGTGCTTGAGTTGCGCTGGCGGGCCGCAGACCCGGGCAGAGGTTCGGCCGAAGCCGTGAACAAGCTCGAAGCAACCATCAAGCCGTACGACCGCCAACTTGAGACGATGTCCACCACCGAACTCCGGAACGACGTGCCCCTCGTCCAGATGTCGGCCTGGGTCTGGGCACGCATCATCGCCAATTCCACCGCAGAACGGGACGCGGACCGGGGCAGGCAGGCCGAGACGGCCGTCCGCCGGTACGACGTGGTCGTGCACGAGCTTCTTCCCCCCGCCGGCCGGCCCGCCCACCTCAGTCCGCTCACCGATTGCTGGGTCGCGCTTCTCACGCACACCGGCCTCGACCTGCCCCTGGGCAGGGCGCGAGTGGCCGCGGCCGCACTGGCGCACGAGACCGAACTTCGCCCCCGCCTCCAACAGAGCATCCAACGCCTTCAGGAACTGAAGCGCGTCCTGGCTTCCGGCGCCCCGCCCGCCCAACAGCAGCAGGCGGCCGCCATGGCGCTCGAAAGCATGCCAGAGATCTGGGAAGCCGTGTCATACACCGTCCGCTTGTGGTCCACGCTCTTGAAGAAAGATCCCGCGTTCGCCCAGGATGCCAAGACCGCCGAAACGCACCTCCGCTCGGTCGCTGAGGCACTCGAAGGGGTCGCAACCGTCGCACAGGCCATGCTGTTGGACAGGGCACTGCCCGAACAGTTCGACCCGCGGGCGCTCGCCCAGGCCGCCCGGACGATCTGGCGAAAGCTCTACGAGTTTGACCCCGCGAACACCCTGTACTTGCAAAAATCGCGCGAACCTGCTAGAAAGGTGCCCGTCCTGCAAGACCATGACCACGATCACGAGGACTGAGGTCGCCTCGTGCCTGCGTGATCAGCATTCTTCAGAGGAGGAGCGCGGCTATGATGAAGCGTCTGGTGGCGGCTGTGATATGTGTGAGTCTGGTCTTGATGGCCGCTCAAGCCCTCGCAGCAACCACGGAGCCCGCGGGTGCGGCCGGCCAGGGAAATTCCACCGCCTGGTGGATGTGGGGCCTGACGCCGGTCGGCTCCGTCCTCGCACTCCTCTTCGCCTTCGTGTTCTACAAGCAGATCATGAAGCGCGACGAAGGGACCGACCGGATGAAGGAGATCGCCTCCTACGTCCGCGCAGGGGCCGACGCCTACCTCAGACAGCAATACCGCGTTGTGGCCCTCGTGATCGTCATCCTCTTCCTCATCTTCTGCGTGATGGCGTTCGTCCTTAAGGCCCAGAGCCCGTGGATGCCGTTCGCGTTCGTCTCCGGGGCCTTCTTCTCCGGCCTTTCCGGCTTCCTCGGCATGCGCACCGCAACCAGGGCGAGCGCCCGGACTGCTTTCGCCGCGCGCCAGAGCCTCAACTCCGGCCTCCGCGTCGCCTTCCGCGCCGGCTCCGTCATGGGCCTCGTGGTCGTCGGATTCGCGCTCTTCAACATCATCCTCTGGTTCCTCATCCTCTACTTCATCGGCGGCGTAAGCTCACACGCCATAACAATGCAAGCCATGGTCATCGCCATGCTGTCAGGCGGAATGGGCGCCAGCACGCAAGCCCTCTTCGCCCGCGTGGGCGGCGGCATCTTCACCAAGGCCGCCGACGTCGGAGCCGACCTCGTCGGCAAGATCGAGGCCGGCATCCCAGAGGACGACCCCCGCAACCCCGCCACCATCGCCGACAACGTCGGCGACAACGTCGGCGACGTCGCCGGAATGGGCGCCGACCTCTTCGAGTCCTATGCCAACTCCATCCTCGCCGCCGCCGTGCTCGGCGTGTCAGCCGCCGTCACGCTCGCACTCAAGAGCGACGCACTCACCCGTCTCCTCCAGTTCAGGTTGCTCGTCCTGCCCATGGCCGTCGCCGGTATCGGCTGCATCGCGTCCATCATCGGCATCTACGTTGTGAAGACCAAGGAAGACGCCTCCCAGAAAACCCTGCTCAACGCCCTCATGCGCGGCGTCATCGTGGCCGCCATTCTCTTCGTCATCGGCTCGTTCCTCGCCACCTGGGGCCTCTTCCAGGGCTGCAAGTACGAGGGCTTCAACTGGTTCGGCATCTGGCTGTCCGTCCTTACCGGTCTTGTCGCCGGCATCATCATCGGCAAGGCGACGGAATACTACACCTCGGCCGACTTCGCCCCGACGAGGGAGGTCGCCGAGGAATCCAAGACCGGCCCGGCCACCGTCATCATCGCCGGCTTGGCGGGCGGCATGATCTCGTCCTGGCTCCCCGTTCTTACCGTCGTCGTCGCCATCATCATGAGTTTCAGCTTCGCCGGCGGCTTCACCGCCAGCGTAACCCTCGGCCTTTACGGCATCGCCATCGCCGCCGTCGGCATGCTGTCGACACTCGGCATCACGCTCGCGACCGACGCCTACGGCCCCATCGCCGACAACGCCGGCGGCAATGCCGAGATGTCAGGCCTCGAACCCGAAGTCCGCAGGCGGACC